>NZ_JBHWJI010000017.1:169276-176306 GCF_042731515.1 Streptomyces sp. NPDC059850 | reverse complement strand
ACGCCTTTCAGCGCCGATGGTACTGCTGGGGGGACCCTGTGGGAGAGTAGGACGCCGCCGAACAATCATTGGAAAAGGCCCTGTTGGGAGCTTGAAGCTCCCAACAGGGCCTTTTCGTGTTTGTAGGCTGAATGCCATGCGCTACGACATGGTCATCTTCGACAACGACGGAGTACTCGTCGACAGCGAGCCGATCTCCAATCGGCTCCTCGCGGGCTATCTCACCGAGCTGGGGCATCCCACCAGCTACGAGGACTCCCTGCGGGACTACATGGGCTCCGCCATGCACCGCATCCACGACCTGGTCCTGGAGCGCACCGGGCAGCGGCTCCCCGCCGACTTCGACACCACCTTCCACTCCCGCGTCTTCGCCGCCTTCCGCCGCGAGCTGGAGCCCGTCGCCGGAATCGCCGCGACGCTGAGCGGGCTGCGGGCGGACGGGATTCCGTACTGCGTCGCCTCCTCCGGAAGCCATGAGCGCATCCGGGTCGCCCTGCGGAAGACCGGGCTCTACGACTTCTTCGGCGAGGACCGCATCTTCAGCTCCGAGGACGTGGGCCGTGGCAAGCCCGCCCCCGACCTGTTCCTCCACGCGGCCAAGAACATGGGCGTCACCCCGGAGCAGTGCGCCGTCGTCGAGGACAGCCCGCTCGGCGTGCGGGCCGCCGTGGCCGCCGGTATGGACGCGTACGGCTACACGGCCATGACCCCGGCCGACCGGCTCCCCGGCGCCCTGGCCCACTTCTCCGAGATGGCCGAACTGCGAATAGTGCTCAGCTCTACCCACAAGTAGGGCCGGGGGCCTACGCTCCTCGGCCATGACGGATACGCGCCCGGACCCGCGGCTGCGGCATGGCCGGGCCTCGCTGGCCATCAGCTTCTTCGTCCAGGGCGCGATCTTCGCTCTGCTCGTGACCCGGATACCCGCGCTGCAGGACCGCTACGGGATATCCGACGCGATGCTGCCCGTCTTCCTCGCCGCCGTGCCCGTGCTGGCCGGGGTGGGCAGCGTCGCCACCGAACACCTCGTCAAACGCGTACGGCCCGGCCGGGTGCTGCGCTGGGTCCAGCCCGTCGTCTCGCTCGCCCTGCTCGCCGCCGGGTCGGGCACGGCCGTGTGGCAGCTCGCCGCCGCGCTCGCGGTCTTCGGCCTCACCGTCGGCGCGCTCGACGCGTCGATGAACATGCTCGGGGTGAGCCTGCAGCGCGCGTACGGGCGCAGCATCATGCTCGGCTTCCACGCCGCGTACAGCCTGGGCGGGATCGCCGGGGCCTCGCTCGCCTGGGCGGGCGCGCACTGGGACCTGCCGCTGCCCGTGCTGTACGCGCCGCTGGTGGCGGTCCTCGTGCCCGTCGCGTTCGTCGCGGCCCGCTGGTACGCGGACGACGAGAGCGGCCCCGGCGCAGAGGACGGCGGGCACGGGGCGGGGGCCGTGAACATGAAGCTGCTGATGCCGCTCTGCCTCGTCATGGCCTTCGCCTACATCGGCGACTCCACGGTCTCCAACTGGTCCGCCAAGTACCTGGAGGACGTGCTGCACAGCTCCGACCAGCTGGCGACGGTGCCGTACAACGTCTACATGGTCACCACCCTTCTCGGCCGCACCTTCGGTGACCTCGGCGTGCGGCGCTTCGGGGCGGCCGCCGTCGTCCGGGCCGGGTCGCTGCTCGCGGCGGGCGGGTTCGCGGTCGTCGCGGCGGCGCCCGGCGCGTGGGTGGGGATGCTCGGGTTCACGCTGCTGGGGCTCGGGCTGTGCGTCCTGGTGCCGCAGACGTTCGCCGCCGCCGGGCGGCTCTTCCCCGGGGCATCGGACGCGGCCATCGCGCGCCTGAATATCTTCAATTACGTGGGCTTTCTGATCGGTTCGCCGCTCGTGGGCGCGCTGGGGGGCGCGTGGAGCTATCGCGGGGCGATGCTCGTGCCGATGGCGCTCGTCCTCGTGACGCTGGTCTACGCGAGGTCGTTCACGGCTGCACCAGCCCGATACGGTGACGGGCATGAGCGGCCGCGCACAGTTGATGTGGGATGAGGAAGTAACCCGGTACGACTTCGGCGCCGGGCATCCGATGGACCCGGTCCGGCTCGCGCTGACCATGCGGTTGGTGGAGGCGTACGGGCTCGACCGGGCGGTCGGGGTGGTGGCCGCCAAGGCGGCCGGCGACTCGACGCTGCGGCTGGTCCACCGCCAGGAGTACATCGACGCGGTGCGGCGGGCATCGGCCGATCCGGCGGCCGCGGACGGTTCGTACGGGCTCGGGACGATGGACGACCCGGCGTTCGCCGGAATGCACGAGGCGTCGGCCCTGATCGCCGGGCAGTCGGTGGGCGCGGCGGAGAGCGTGTGGCGCGGCGAGGCGCTGCACGCGGTGAACTTCGCGGGCGGGCTGCACCACGCGATGCCCGGCGGCGCCTCCGGGTTCTGCGTCTACAACGACGCGTCGCTGGCGGTGGCCCGGCTGCTGGAGCTGGGCGCCGAGCGGGTCGCGTACGTGGATGTGGACGTCCACCACGGCGACGGCGTGCAGGCGGCGTTCTGGGACGATCCGCGGGTGCTGACCATCTCGCTGCACGAGCACCCCCGCACCCTCTTCCCGCAGACCGGATGGCCGGAGGAGACCGGCGGTGCGGGCGCCGAGGGCTCCGCGGTGAACGTGGCGCTCCCGGCCGGGACAGGGGACGCGGGCTGGCTGCGGGCCTACCACGCGGTCGTGCCGGAGCTGCTGGCCGCCTTCCGCCCGCAGGCGCTGGTGACCCAGCACGGCGCGGACACCCACATCGAGGACCCGCTCGCGCATCTGGGTGTGACCGTGGACGCGCAGCGCGCGGTGGCGGAGAGCTGCCACCGGCTGGCCCACGAGCACGCGGACGGCCGCTGGGTGGCCCTCGGGGGCGGCGGCTACGCGGTGGTGGACGTGGTGCCGAGGTCGTGGACGCATCTGGTGGCGATCGCGGCGGGGCGTCCGGTGGAGCCGGAGGCCGAGGTGCCGGAGGAGTGGCGGAGCGAGGTGTACCGGCGGACCCGGCTGGAGGCGCCGCGCCGGATGACGGACGGGCGCGAGCCGCGCTGGCAGGACTTCGCCGAGTCCGGCTACGACCCGGCGGACCGCCTGGACCAGGCGATCCTGGCGACCCGCCGGGCCGCCTTCCCCCACCACGGCCTGCTGCCGTAACTCTTACTTTCGTACGCCGGGGTTAGGCCGACCGTGGGAACTCGGGGCGTTCGCCCCCGGGCGCGGGCGGGGATCCAGCAGCATCGGTGGGGTGTTGAGTACCGCCGCGCTGCGTGCGCATCTGCTGGCGGCGCGGCTCGCCGGGCCGGTGACCACCAGCCGCGAGGAGAGCCTCCGCCGCTACCGGCTCTTCGCCGCCCGCGACCCCCGGGTGCTGCTCGGCCTGGAGCCCGAATACGACTGGTCGTTCACCGAATTGCTTCGCCTCATGGGGAGTAAATGCGGGGTTTCGGTCAACCCGGCCCATGTCTCCGGGCACGATGTGATCGACCCGGAACGTACGATCGCTGCCCTGCAGACCTTCGCGGACCGCCTCCGGGCGGCCGCCGAGACCCGGGCACCGGTGCTCCTGGGCACCGGCCACCCCCACCGCCTCCTGGGTTTCTACGCCGCCTTGGCGTCGGCCCTCTCGGCGGCAGGGTGCCCCGTTCTCACCCCCGCGCAGGGTAGATGTGTCGACATAACGACTCGTTTCGGCGTACGTACGTACCAGCTCACCTACGTACGGGGAGTCGCGATGGTGCGGGAACCCGGCGCCCGGCCGACCGCGAGTGAGCCGGGCGCCCACAGTCACTCGCCCCTCCCGGTTCGCGTCGCCCTCGCCTGTGCCGCGGAGTCCGGAGGGCCGCTCCCGGGGCTGGTGATCGGGGACCACGGATGGGTCTGCGGAGCAGGTCAACTGGGGTTTGCCGCCATCGGACTGGGCGACACCGACGACCCCGCGCTGTTCGTCGGGGAAGCCGAGGGACAGGTGTCCGTGGCCGTTCCACTTGATGACGCTGTGCGGTCTGGTTACTACCGGCCGCTTACTCGCTATGTACTCAATCGAGCGTGTCTGTCACAGTAGGCGTGCGATCGCTACTCCTCTTCCCCACTCGCATCACCCGCCCCTAACCTGGGGATGAGCGCGCATGCGAGAGGAGTCACCGGAGGGGAAGCCGGTGCCCGACATGTGCGGAAGGTTCAGGTGGTGTGTCATGGCTGCTGGCGAACGGCCTCTGAATGAGGTTCAGTTTCTGACCGTGGCGGAAGTCGCCTCGGTGATGCGAGTCTCCAAGATGACCGTGTACCGCTTGGTGCACAGTGGTCATCTGCCGGCGATCAGGGTGGGCAGGTCCTTCCGGGTCCCGGAGCAAGCGGTGCATGAGTACCTCCGCGAGTCCTATGTGGGGGTGGAGTCCGCTTAGGCCACTTAGGCCGTCGACCCTCGGATTACGTGCTTCGCTCGGTGACGGGTAGGCTGGCCCGATGTAGGTAGTGTGGGCTCGGACGCCCCGCACCGAGTGAATCGAAGTAAGCGAGGGTAGTCGTGGGCTCTGTTATCAAGAAGCGGCGCAAGCGGATGGCGAAGAAGAAGCACCGCAAGCTGCTCAAGCGCACGCGCGTCCAGCGTCGCAACAAGAAGTAAGACCAGCGACGCTGTGTTCGTCCCGCAGCCCTTCCACCCATGGTGGAAGGGCTGCGGTGCGTGCGGCGGGGGCCCGGCTTAAAACGTCGTACCGCGCGGCGAGTGGTCATCACAGCGCAACATCGAACGGTTACGGTGGTCCGCACAGCCCGGCTCGGAATGCTCGGACGAGGGTGGGAAGGAAGGCGCTGATCTTGGGAAAGGTCGTGCTCGTCACCGGAGTCGCCCGCCGGCTGGGGGGTCGATTCGTACGGCGCATACAGCGCGAGCCGGACGTCGACCGGGTCATCGGAGTGGACGCGGTCGCTCCCGAACACCAGCTGGGCGGAGCCGAATTCGTCCGCGCCGACATCCGCCACCCCACGATCGGGAAACTCCTCGCCGAGTTCGGCGTCGACACCGTCGTCCACATGGACATCAACGGCACCCCGCTCGGCGCCCGCGGCAATCGCACCTCGGTCAAGGAAACCAACGTCATCGGCACCATGCAGCTGCTCGGTGCCTGCCAGAAGGCGCCGTCGGTCCAGCGGCTGGTGGTGAAGTCCAGCACCAGCGTGTACGGCTCCGCGCCCCGCGACCCCGCCGTCTTCAGCGAGACCACCCCGCCCAAGTCGCTGCCGAGCGGTGGCTTCGCCAAGGACACCGTCGAGGTCGAGGGGTACGTACGCGGCTTCGCCCGGCGCCGCCCCGATGTCGCGGTGTGCGTGCTGCGCTTCGCCAACATCCTGGGGCCGTGCGCGGACTCCCCGCTCGCCGAGTACTTCGCGCTGCCGGTGCTGCCCACCGTCATCGGCTACGACCCGCGGCTCCAGTTCGTCCACGAGAAGGACGCCCTGGAGGTGCTGCGGATCGCCGCCTCCGAGCCGCGCCGCTCCACGCTCAACAGCGGCACGTTCAACATCGCGGGCGACGGGGTGCTGCTGCTCTCCCAGGCCGCCCGGCGGCTGGGCCGCCCCACCCTGCCGCTGCTGCTGCCGACCCTCCGGTGGGCCCGCACCGCGCTGCGGTCCCTCGGCATCACCGACTTCTCGCCCGAGCAGATCCGGCTGCTCACCCACGGCCGGGTGGTGGCCACGACCCAGATGCGCGAAACCCTGGGGTTCGATCCCGAGTACACCACCGCCGGCGCCTTCGCGGACTACGCGCACAGCCGCGGTCCCGGGCTGCTCCCGCCCGAGACCCTCGCCCGTACCATCGACCGGCTCGGCGCACTGCTGCCCGCCGGAGCCCAGAAATGAGGAGCGCACCACCATGGCGGACGCCAAGGTCATTCCGTTCGGTGAGGAACCCCGGTCCCGGCGGAAGGGACTGCGCGCGGGCCGTTCGAACCGGTCCCAGGGCCCGCTGAAACCCGTACCGCAGCAGCGCGACGAGGAGCTGGAGCAGCGCCCCGAGACCTCCGCGGCGGCCACCCCGCCCCTGCCCCCGCACCCGCCGAAGCGGGCGCCCGGCGGCGGCGACTGGGAGCGCAAGCTCGCCCAGGGCTTGAGCTTCCTGCGCCGCCGGATCACCGGCGAGTACGAGGTCGACGACTTCGGCTACGACGAGGACCTCACCGACCAGGTGCTGATGTCGATGCTCCGCCCGATGTACGAGAAGTACTTCCGGGTCGAGGTGAAGGGCATCGAGAACATCCCGGAGAGCGGCGGCGCGCTCGTGGTCGCCAACCACTCCGGGGTGCTGCCGCTGGACGGGCTGATGCTCCAGGTCGCGGTGCACGACAACCACCCCGCCCAGCGCCATCTGCGGCTGCTCGCCGCCGACCTGGTCTTCGTGCTGCCGCTCATCAACGAGCTGGCCCGTAAGGCCGGTCACACCCTCGCCTGCGCCGAGGACGCCCAGCTGCTGCTGGAGCGCGGTGAGGTCGTCGGGGTGATGCCGGAGGGCTTCAAGGGGATCGGGAAGCCGTTCGCGGACCGGTACAAGCTGCAGCGGTTCGGGCGGGGCGGCTTCGTCTCGACGGCGCTGCGCGCCGGAGCGCCGATCGTGCCGTGCTCGATCGTGGGCGCGGAGGAGATCTACCCGATGGTCGGGAACGCGAAGACGCTCGCCCGGCTGCTGGGGATCCCGTACTTCCCGGTCACGCCGACGTTCCCGCTGCTGGGTCCGCTGGGCGCGGTGCCGCTGCCGACGAAGTGGACGATCCAGTTCGGCGAGCCCATCCCGACGGACGGGCATCCACCGGAGGCCGCGGACGACCCGATGCTGATGTTCAACCTGACGGACCAGGTGAGGGAAACGATCCAGCACACGCTGTACAAGCTCTTGGTGCAGCGCCGCTCGGTGTTCTTTTAAGTGATCGCGGTCGGGGGGGGGGGGGGCGGGCGGCGGGCCCCCCGCGGCCCGGGGGTCAGCGCGCGGTGTTGGTGTGGACGTACTCCACGAGCCGGG
>NZ_JBHWJI010000017.1:0-169266 GCF_042731515.1 Streptomyces sp. NPDC059850 | reverse complement strand
GCTCCCTGTGTTTTAACTCCACCCCCCTCCGTCTGACACTTTTTTGTGTTCCCGCGGTGTGTGTTTTTTTTTTTTTGTGCGGGGGGGGGCGGGGGGCCCCCCCCCCCCCCCGACCGATCACCTCGTGTCGTCGCCGTCGAGGTCCAGACCCGGCAGCAGGTCGGGCAGCAGCGGCGGGATGGTGATGTCCGGCTGGGACGGCCTGCCGCCGCCCGTCTCGCCCTTGCCCGTGGACGGGCTCGGCGTGGCCGCGCCGGTCGGGGGTTCCAGCAGACCACCGGCGCCACCCACCAGGCCGCCCTGCTCCTCGGGAGCGGCCGACGCCGACGGGTGCGGCTTGGCGGAGGCGTCACCGGGGCGGCTGTGGCTCGGGGTGGCCGGGGAGGACATCGGCTGGCCGCGCTCCGGCTCCACCGCGCCGGGGCGCGGCGGCAGCTCGCCGCTCGGCTGGCCGGACTCACCCTGCTGCTCCCGGGAGGTGGGCAGCAGTGAGCGCAGCGGGCCGACCTCATCGTCTATGGCGTCGAAGACCGAGCTGACCTGCTCGCCGACGTCCATGAGCTGGACCGGCAGCTGGTCGCGCAGGCGGCTCCAGCCGTCGCGGTGCGACGTGGTGAAGGTGGACAGCTCCCGCATCGCGCCGAGCGAGCCGTCCCGCTTGTAGACCTCGCGCAGCAGCCGGTGGCCCTCGGAGGCGTCGTGGCGCATCCCGGACAGGGCCCGGCGGATCTCGCCGAGCTGGTCGTGGTCGAGGTCGCCGGAGCGGGCCCGCTCCATCAGCCGGCGCGCCTCGCTCAGCCGGGTGGACGCCTGGTCCAGGTAGATCCGGCCGCGGTCGGCGTCGCCGTCGGCCATCTCCAGCTTCAGGCCCTCCATGCCCCGCTTGACCCCGTAGAGGGTGTCGCCCGGGAGCGCGTCGGAGCTGGCCGCGGCGACGCCGCCGAACGCGCCCGCCGCGACTCCCACGGTGAGCCCCCCGGCCGCGAGCCCCTTGGACCAGCGGGAGCGGGGCCGGAGTCTGGCCACCGGGGGTTTCGCCCGGTGGGCGCCGCTGCTGCGGCGGCGCTGCTCGGGGACGCGGGACGCGCCGTCCGCGAAGGCGGCCTCCATGGCGGCGATCAGCTGGGCCCGCTGGGCGGTTTTGACGTCGGCGGACAGGGTCGGCGCGGGCAGTTCGCCGAGCTGCCGCGCCACGCCCATCAGCCGCTGCTGCTGGCCGGGGCTGTCCGTCGCCGGGCCGGACGGTTCGGGCCCGGCCGCCCCGTTCGTGTCCTGGGACGCCTGGTGCCGGCTCTCCAGAGCCTCCAGGGCCTCCAGCGCCTCGGCGAAGGCGTTCGCCCGCCGGTGCGCCGATACGTTCGCGATCACGGGCGGCACCTCCTCTTCTCGTGACGGTCGACTCCCCAGGACACCCAGAGGTTCCGTGCCATGCGCGCGTCCACCCGATCGAGTGAGGGGACTACGGGCAGGGTACGACCGCGAGGCGCCTGCATCTCCCACAACGAGCGGCGCAGCACAGGGGTTACGCCCTCCCGATGATCGGACCACACGTCGCGCCCGCGCTTCCCGGGGTCAGCGGGCGTCGTCCGGCAGCAGCCGTGCGAGGGTGCGCACGGCCCGGTACTGCAGGGTTTTGATCGCGCCCTCGTTCTTCCCCATGACGCGGGCGGTCTCGGCGACCGAGAGGCCCTGGAGGAAGCGGAGCGTCACGCACTCCTGCTGCTGCGGGTTGAGTTTTCGCACCGCCTGCAGCAGCGCCGCGTTGGAGAGGGACTCCAGGACGGAGTCCTCCGGGCTGCGCTCGACCTCGTTGGCGTCGAGCATCTCGCCGGTGGTGACCTCCAGCCGGAAGCGGCTGGACTTGAAGTGGTCGGCGACGAGGTTACGGGCGATCGTCACCAGCCAGGCGCCGAAGTCGCGGCCCTGCCAGGTGAACGTCCCGATGCGGCGCAGGGCGCGCAGGAACGTCTCGCTGGTGAGGTCCTCGGCCGTGGCCCGGCCGCCGACGCGGTAGTAGATATAGCGGTACACCGTGTCGGCGTACTGGTCGTAGAGGCGCCCGAAGGCCTCGGCCTCGCCCGCCTGGGCGCGCTCCACGAGGTCCATCATCCGGCGGCTGTCGCTGTCGGCGCTGGGCCGGCGGGCGGTGGAGGTCGAGGTCGAGGTGGAGCCGCGGGTTCGTCTGCCGACCGCCGCTCCGCCATCGGTGAGGGCATAGCAGGGACTGGCAGGGACGGGCGAGGCGAGGGCGAAGGCGGGGACGGCATACGCGGTGGGGACGAAGCCGCGCAGACAGTCGAGGACCGTTGCGCGCAGCGTAGCCAGGCCCGAGGCGTCAACCCCGACGTGTGGGTACACGGGACTCCCAGAGGCAGAGCTTCCATCACGTGCAGTACGGGACCGTTCACCCGCCGTAGGGACGCGTGGGTACCGGTTTGCGTCTAAGGAGAATAACGCTTCGTGTAGGCGGCGCTACACCCAGTTGCTCAAATCATCGTTTCCGTCTGCTTCGTTATGGGTTGATGACTGATCAAGTGCCGAATGCAGTATGGGAGTTGATCGAAAACCTTCGCTGCTTGTGCGCCGGTATGGCGTGTTGTGACAAACCAGCGGTAAGGGGACTGGCGGGGGCGCTATGGGGCAGCAAACGCGGATTGACTGAAACGGGACGGACGCGGTCGTTCGATGACCCGCCGCATCGCTGCCCAAGCCGTCACGCAGCGCGACGATCAGTCAAGGGCGGGCATGCCCGGTCACCCTCGTACGGCGACGGTCGGTCACGGTGCGCGGCCCGCCGGAGGGGTGTCCCGGTGGCTCGGGGTGCTAGCGGCGCCGGCGGTGGAGGGCCACCGCGGCGGCCGTGCCGCCCGCCACCGCGCCCACCCCGGCCGCGGCCGGGATGCCGATGCGGGCCGCCTTGCGGCCGGTGCGGTAGTCGCGCAGCCGCCAGCCGCGGTCGCGGGCGTGTTTGCGCAGCTGGCTGTCGGGGTTCACGGCGTAGGGGTGGCCCACGATCGACAGCATCGGGATGTCGTTGGAGGAGTCGCTGTACGCCGCGCAGCGGTTCAGGTCGAGCCCCTCGGCCGCCGCGAGGGCCCGTACGGCCTCCGCCTTCGCCGGGCCGTGCAGCGGCTCGCCGACCAGTTTGCCGGTGTACACGCCGCCGACGGACTCGGCCACCGTCCCCAGCGCCCCGGTCAGCCCCAGCCGCCGGGCGATGATCGTCGCGGTTTCGACGGGGGCCGCGGTCACCAGCCACACCCGCTGCCCGGCGTCCAGGTGGGCCTGGGCGAGGGCCCGGGTGCCGGGCCAGATGCGGTCGGCCATGTACTCGTCGTAGATCTCCTCGCCGATGGACATCAGCTCGGCGACCCGGTGGCCCTTGACGATCGACAGCGCGCTGCTGCGCACGTCCTCCATGTGGGCCGGGTCCTCGACTCCGGCCATCCGGAACCACGTCTGCTGCCAGGCGAAGCGGGCCAGCTCGCGCTTCTGGAAGAAGTGCCGCTTGTAGAGGCCGCGGCCGAAGTGGAAGAGCGCGGCGCCCTGCATGACCGTGTTGTCGAGGTCGAAGAAGGCGGCCGCCTGCTCGTCGCCGACCACCGGGAACTCCGGCTCGGCGGCGGTCTGCGGCGGCGGGGTCTCGGCCGACGACTTGCGCGCCGCCTCGGCCGACGCCTCTCCGGCGAGGACGCTCCGCTCCGTGGCGGGTCGTCGACGGCGGGTTACCCATCCCAGTGCGGCCATAGAGCGAGCATAGCCATGCCCATGGCGCTCGCCGTTACGCCAGGGTGTCGGGCGGATTCAGGTTGCGCGAAAGGAAGGCGGGCGAAGCCGGGCCGTACGGCGGTCCGTCAGCCGCCGAGGGCGGCGCGCAGCCGCTTCGGATCGACCCGCCAGAAGTCGTGCTGGGCGCCGTCGACCAGGACAACCGGAATCTGCTCCCAGTACGTGCGGTACAGCTCCTCGTCCTGGGTGATGTCCTTCTTCTCCCAGGGGGTGCCCAGCTCGCCGCAGACCTTCTCGATCACGGCCTCGGCGTTCTCGCAGAGGTGGCAGTCGGGCTTGCCGATCAGCGTCACCATGCGCTCGCTGGGCTTCTTGCGGGGGCTACGGCGCAATAGCGGACTCATGGGCTCCATGATGCCCGGACCGACGAGTTCGGCGGCGGGGCCCCGGTCGGTTTACGATCGTGGGCGATTTGTTGCTGTCCGGGGGTAAAACGGTGAGGAGTGATGGCCCGTGCTCCCCTCGGTGGCTCCGTCGGCGCCCGCGCGGTACGTGCGCGTCCATGGGAAACGGTGCGACGCTGGTGGTGGTTCCGTGGCCAGGTCGAAAAGGCGCGTGACACCGGTCACTTTGCTCGGACAAAGCGGACACCATCTTTGTGCACGCGTTCACAAAGACATAGCCTGCTGTCGATGGGGCGGCCTCACGCCATCCGGCCGCCCGCAGCCCCGCTCTACCCGCAGGAGCACCGTGGCAACTGGCCGAACTCACCGACCGGCGACCCGAAGCCGAGGAATCCCCGAGGCCACCGTCGCCCGGCTACCGCTGTATCTGCGTGCCCTGACCGCGCTCTCCGAGCGCTCGGTCCCCACGGTGTCCTCCGAGGAACTCGCGACCGCCGCCGGGGTCAATTCGGCCAAGCTGCGCAAGGACTTCTCGTACCTCGGCTCGTACGGCACCCGGGGTGTCGGCTACGACGTGGAGTACCTCGTCTACCAGATCTCGCGGGAACTCGGCCTCACCCAGGACTGGCCGGTCGTGATCGTCGGTATCGGTAATCTCGGCGCCGCGCTCGCCAACTACGGCGGCTTCGCCTCCCGTGGCTTCCGGGTGGCCGCGCTGATCGACGCCGATCCGGCGATGGCCGGGAAGCTGGTCGCGGGCATCGCGGTGCAGCACACCGATGAGCTGGAGAAGATCATCGACGACAACGGGGTCTCGATCGGCGTGATCGCCACCCCGGCCGGTGCCGCCCAGCAGGTCTGTGACCGCCTCGTCGCGGCCGGGATCACCTCGATCCTCAACTTCGCGCCCACCGTGCTCTCCGTTCCGGAGGGGGTGGACGTCCGTAAGGTCGATCTCTCCATCGAGCTGCAGATCCTCGCCTTCCACGAGCAGCGCAAGGCGGGCGAGGAGGCCACCCCTCCCGAGCGGGAGACGGCCGGGACCGGTGAGCCGGGTGTCGCGACGACGCCCAAGCCCACCGCCTCCGCGAACCGCCCGGCCGCCGGCGCGTCCGGTGGCGACGGCCCTCGGCAAGGACCTGACGGGGATGTGCCCGCCGTGATGCCGGCATGAGTCTCCTCGTCGTCGGAATGAGTCACCGCAGCGCGCCCGTGAGCGTGCTGGAGCGCGCTGCCCTGGTGGGGGACGAGCAGGCGAAGCTGCTGCAGGACACGCTGGCCGCCGATCCCGCCACCGAGGCCGCGGTGCTGGCCACCTGCAACCGGATCGAGCTGTACGCCGATGTGGACAAGTTCCACGCCGGAGTGGCCGAACTGTCCACCCTGATCGCCCAGCACACCGGTGTCGGCCTGGACGAGCTGACTCCGTATCTCTATGTGCACTACGAGGACCGGGCCGTCCACCACCTCTTCTCGGTGGCCTGCGGGCTGGACTCGATGGTCGTCGGCGAGGGCCAGATCCTCGGCCAGATCAAGGACGCGCTCGCGCTCGGGCAGGAGCTGCACACCGCGGGCCGGATGCTGAACGACCTCTTCCAGCAGGCGCTGCGGGTCGGCAAGCGGGCACACAGCGAGACCGGGATCGACAAGGCCGGTCAGTCGCTGGTGACCTTCGGCCTGGAGCAGCTGGCCGGGGCAGAGCCGGTGGCGGACTGGGCGGCCGGGAAGCGCGCGCTGGTGATCGGCGCGGGCTCGATGTCCTCGCTGGCCGCGACGACCCTCGCGCGGGCCGGTGTGGCAGAACTGGTGATCGCCAACAGGACGTTGGAGCGGGCCCTTCGGCTCGCCGAGTCCCTCGCGGGCCACCACGCCGGGCTGGGCGCCGACGTCGCCGTCGCCGACCTCGCGGCCGACGCCGCGCGGGAGGCCGGTCCGGACGAGCGGCCCGGTCTGATCGCCCGTGCCGTACCGCGCGACCGGGTCGCGAACGAGCTGCCGCACGCCGACATCGTCGTCTCTTGTACGGGCGCGACCGGCCTGGTGCTGACCGCCGACGATCTGCGCACCGCGCTCACCCAGCGGGCGGGCTGCCCCACGGGCGGGCACGCCGCCACCGTCTCGCTGCTGGATCTGGCGATGCCGCGCGACATAGACGCGGCGGCGCACCGGATCGAGGGGCTGCGACTGGTCGACATCGAGTCCCTCGCCGAGGCGGCCGCCACCCCCGCCGACGGCTCGGGCTCCTCCGCCGTCGCGCTCGCCGCCGACGTCGACAAGGTCCGCGGAATCGTCTCCGCCGAGGTGTCCGCCTTCGGGGCGGCCCAGCGCGCCGCGCACATCACGCCGACCGTGGTCGCGCTGCGTACCATGGCGGCAGATGTCGTCGCGAGTGAGATCGCCCGGCTCGACGGACGCCTGCCCGACCTGGACGACAAGCAGCGCTCGGAGATCACCCAGACCGTGCGCCGGGTCGTCGACAAGCTGCTGCACGCGCCCACCGTGCGGGTCAAGGAGCTGGCGAGCACCCCGGGTGGCGCGGGTTACGCGGACGCGCTGCGCGAACTCTTCGACCTCGACCCCCAGGCGGTCGCCGCCGTCAGCCGGGCCGACACGGGCGGTCCGGGCCGCGCGGCCGCCGGAGAACCGAACGACCCGAAGGGAGGCCGGGCATGACCACCGCCCCCGCCACCCCGCTGCGGCTGGGGACCCGCCGCAGCGCGCTCGCCATGGCCCAGTCCGGCCTGATAGCCGACCGGGTGCGCGAGCTGACCGGCCGCCCCGTCGAGCTGGTCGAGATCACGACGTACGGGGACGTCTCGCGCGAGCAGCTGGCGCAGATCGGCGGCACCGGCGTCTTCGTCTCGGCGCTGCGCGAGGCGCTGCTGCGCGGCGAGATCGACTTCGCCGTCCACTCGCTGAAGGACCTGCCGACCGCCGAGCCGGAGGGCCTCACGCTGGCCGCGATCCCGCGCCGCGCGGACCCGCGCGACGCGCTGATCGCCCGCGACGGCCTCACCTTCGAACAGCTGCCGTCCGGCGCCCGGATAGGCACCGGATCGCCGCGCCGGGCCGCACAGCTCAACGCCTGGGCGCGGTCGTCCGGGCTCGCTGTCGAGACGGTGCCGATCCGCGGCAACGTCGGCACCCGGATCGGCTACGTCCGCTCCGGTGAACTCGACGCCGTGGTGCTCGCCGCCGCCGGGCTGAGCCGCCTCGGGCGGATCGGCGAGGCGACCGAGATCCTCGACGCCGACCATGTTTTGCCCGCCCCCGGCCAGGGGGCCCTGGCAGTCGAATGTGCCGCGGCCGACGCGGAGATGACTGCCCTGCTCGCCGGACTCGACGACCCGCACACGCGGGCCGCCGTGACCGCCGAGCGTTCCCTGCTCGCCGCCCTGGAGGCCGGCTGCAGCGCACCTGTGGGGGCGCTGGCCGACCTGTTGGGCGACGGTCAGGTTGTCACCGAAATGCGCCTGCGCGGCGCCGTCGGCACGACCGACGGCTCGACGCTGGTGCAGCTGTCCACCACCGGTCCCGTACCCGCGTCGCCCGATCAGGCCGCGGACCTCGGTCGCGAACTCGCCGCCGAGATGCTCGCCAAGGGTGCGGCCGGTCTTATGGGGGAGCGAGCACTTTGAACCCCAACGCCCCTAACCATCCCGGCTGCGGGCACGTCACCTTTCTCGGTGCGGGCCCCGGAGATCCGGGCCTACTGACGCTGCGTGCCGTAGAGGCACTGGCCGCCGCGGACGTGCTGATCGCCGACCCGCACGTGCTCGACGTGGTGCGTACGCACGTCAGGCCGGGCGTGGCCGCGGAAGCTCAGGGCACGCCAGGGCAAGCGGGCCCTGACGTGTCGTCAGGCTCCGCAGAGGTCCCGGTACTCCGGGACAGCACCAATCTTGTCATGGCGGCCGCGCGCGGCGGCAAGCGGGTCGTCCGCGCCGTCGCGGGCGACCCCGGTCTCGACGGGTACGCCGCCGACGAGATGCTCGCGTGCGCCGCCGAGGGCATCGTCTTCGAGGTGGTCCCCGGTGTCGCGTCCGTGGTGGGCGTGCCCGCCTACGCGGGTGTGCCGCTGCGGGACTCCCAGGGCGCCGATGTGCGCTTCGTGGAGGCCCGTACCGCCGATGAGCGCTGCTGGAGCGAGGTCGGTTCGTCCGACGCGACGGCCGTCGTCTCCGCCACCCTGGAGACGGTCGCGGCCGCCGCCGGGGAGCTGGTGTCCGCGGGCCGTAAGCCGGACACCCCGCTGACGGTCACCGTCGCCGGTACGACCACCCGCCAGCGCACCTGGACGGCGACGCTCGGCACCATCGCGCAGGTGCTGAAGTCGGCGAAGGTGCTGCCGTCGCCGCAGGGCTCGCAGCCCGTGATAGCGGTCGTCGGCGAGAGCGGCGCGGCCGAGCGGCGCGACCAGTTGTCCTGGTTCGAGTCCAAGCCGCTGTTCGGCTGGAAGGTCCTGGTGCCGCGCACCAAGGAGCAGGCCGCCTCGCTCTCGGACCAGCTGCGTTCGTACGGCGCGGTGCCCAGCGAGGTGCCGACGATCGCCGTCGAGCCGCCGCGTACGCCGCAGCAGATGGAGCGCGCGGTCAAGGGCCTGGTCACCGGGCGCTACGAGTGGATCGCGTTCACCTCGGTCAACGCGGTCAAGGCGGTGCGCGAGAAGTTCGAGGAGTACGGGCTCGACGCCCGCGCGTTCGCCGGGATCAAGGTCGCGGCGGTGGGCGAGCAGACCGCCAAGTCGCTGATCGAATTCGGCGTGAAGCCGGACCTGGTGCCCAGCGGTGAGCAGTCCGCGGCCGGGCTGCTGGAGGACTGGCCGCCGTACGACCCGGTCTTCGACCCGATCGACCGGGTGTTCCTGCCGCGCGCCGACATCGCCACCGAGACCCTGGTCGCCGGGCTGATCGAGCTGGGCTGGGAGGTCGACGACGTCACCGCGTACCGCACCGTGCGCGCCTCGCCGCCGCCCGCCGAGACCCGTGAGGCCATCAAGGGCGGCGGGTTCGACGCGGTGCTCTTCACCTCGTCGTCCACCGTGCGGAACCTCGTCGGCATCGCGGGCAAGCCGCACAATGTCACTGTCATCGCCTGTATCGGCCCGGCCACCGCGAAGACCGCGGAGGAGCACGGCCTGCGAGTGGACGTGCTGTCGCCCGAGCCCTCGGTGCTCAAGCTGGCCGAGGCGCTCGCGGACTTCGGCGCGGCGCGGCGCCAGGCCGCGGTCGAGGCCGGGGACCCGGTCACGCGCCCGAGCGAGCGACGGCCCGGATCGCGAAGGAGGGCACGCTCTTGAGCACGCGCTACGGCGGTTTCCCCGGGGCCCGTCCCCGTCGGCTCCGCACCACACCGGCGATGCGGCGCATGGTCGCCGAGACCCGGCTGCACCCGGCCGACCTGATCCTGCCCGCCTTCGTGCGGGAGGACCTCAGCGAGCCGGTGCCGCTGCAGTCGATGCCGGGTGCCCTCCAGCACACCCGGGACTCCCTGCGGAAGGCCGCGGTCGAGGCGGTCGAGGCGGGCGTCGGCGGGTTCATGCTGTACGGGGTGCCGGAGGAGTCCAAGAAGGACGCCGTCGGCACGCCCGGCACCGACCCGGACGGCATCCTCCAGGTCGCCCTGCGCGATGTGCGCGCCGAGGTCGGCGACGACATCGTGATCATGTCGGACCTGTGCCTGGACGAGCACACCGACCACGGCCACTGCGGCGTCCTGGACGCCGAGGGCCGGATCGACAACGACGCCACCCTGGAGCGCTACGCCGAGATGGCCCGCGCCCAGGCCGACGCGGGCGCCCACACGGTCGGCCCGAGCGGCATGATGGACGGCCAGGTCGCCGTCATCCGCGAGGCCCTGGACGGCGCCGGTCACCAGGACGTGTCGATCCTGGCCTACACCGCCAAGTACGCCTCCGCCTTCTTCGGCCCGTTCCGCGAGGCGGTCGGCTCGTCCCTCAAGGGCGACCGCAAGACGTACCAGCAGGACCCGCCCAACGCCCGCGAATCGCTGCGCGAGCTGGAGCTGGACCTGGCCGAGGGCGCCGACATGGTCATGGTCAAGCCCGCCCTGCCGTACCTGGACATCCTCCACCGCATCGCCGACGCGGTGGACGTCCCGGTGGCCGCGTACCAGGTCTCCGGCGAGTACGCGATGGTCGAGGCGGCCGCCGCGAACGGCTGGATCGACCGCGACCGCGCCATCATGGAGTCCCTGACCTCCATCCGCCGCGCGGGCGCGGGGATGATCCTCACGTACTGGGCCACGGAGGTCGCACAGCGACTGAACCGCGGCGAGTAGTTCGTCCGAGACGCCGATGGCCCCCACCGCTACGGTGGGGGCCATCGCTGCGTCTACGACGTCGGGGAGGACGGTTGTGGCTGAGGTTCCGCCGAAGAAGATCCCTGGGTGCTTGGCCGTGATCCTCACCGGCCGCGGGGAAATCATCCTGCAACTCCGGGACGACAAGCCCGGCATCGGGTGGCCGGGGCACTGGTCCCTCCCGGGAGGCGGACGGGAACCGGGCGAGACGCCGATCGACACCATCCTCCGTGAGATCAAGGAGGAGACCGGCATCGTGCCGGACGCGATCGAGGAGGCCGCGGTGACCCCGTACGACCCCCTCAAGGCTCCGCCGCATGTGTTCCTGGGCACGTGGGACGGTGAGGAGAGCGAACTCGTCCTCGGCGAGGGCCAGGAGCTACGGCTGGTCCCACTGGCTCAATTGCCCGAGAAGATGCCACCCCACATCCGGCACTACATCCTGCAGCTCACCTCGGACGGTTCCTGAGACTTCAGAGTTCATTCCCCGTCGCGGCGCTGCGGTGCGAGCTTTGCCCAGGCGGCGAACGCGGCGGCGACCGTGAGGAGGCCCAGGCCGATCCAGAGGTTGATGCGGATGCCGTCTGCCTTGGCGAGTTCGGCGGGGCCGTCCGTTACGCCCAGGACGGTGAGGACGGCGCCGTACAGGCCGAGGAGGCCGGCGATGAGCCAGCGGACGTCGAAGGTCTTTCCCGGGGGCGGGGGCATGGGGTTCTCTCCGTTCATACCGCGACGACCAGCCAGACGCTCAGGGCCGCCGTCAGGGCCAGGATGATGCCGCCGAGGACCGGCGGGGACTTCCACCAGGGCTGGCGCACCGCCGCCTCGTGGGCGTCGGGGGAGTCGGGGTCGGGGAGGCCCCAGACCAGGCCGCGGAGTTCGGATTCGGGCTTGGGCTGGGTGATGAAGGTGACCGCGATCGTGACGACGGCGTCCACGACGAAGGCGAAGAGGGCGCCGTAGAAGTTGGCCATCTGGGCGTTGATGGTGTCGTGCGGGCCGACTTCGCCGCCGGGGTAGAACCAGCCGATGTGGTAGCTGGAGAGGTGGGCCACGGCGGCGGCCGCGGTGCCGGAGAGCATGCCCCAGAAGCCCGCCCACGGGGTGACCCGCTTCCAGAACATGGCCAGCAGGAAGGTCGCGAAGAGCGGCGAGTTGAAGAAGGAGAAGAGGAGCTGGATGTAGTTCTGGATGTTGTTGTACTCGGAGGCGAGGAAGGCCGCCGCGACGCTGACCGCGATGCCCGCGACCGTGGCGTAGCGCCCGGCGGTGAGGTAGTAGCGGTCGTCGCGGCCGCGCACCACGTAGGGCTTCCAGATGTCGTACGTGAAGACGGTGTTGAAGCCGGAGATGTTGGCGGCCATGCCCGCCATGAAGGCGGCGAGCAGGCCGGTGAGGGCGATGCCGAGGACGCCGGTGGGCAGGAAGCGCTGCATCATCTCGGGGATGACGTCGTTGTACGTGGGCCCGCCGGGCTGGCCCAGCTTGGGGATGATGACCAGGGCGATCATGCCGGGGACCACCGTGAACAGCGGCAGCGCCATCTTGGGGAAGGCCGCGATCAGCGGGGTGCGGCGGGCCGCGTTGAGGTCCTTGGCGGCGAGTGAGCGCTGCACCTCGGCGAAGTTGGTGGTCCAGTAGCCGAAGGCGAGGACGAAGCCCTCGCCCATGGCGAGTCCGATCCAGTCGCCGAGCGGGTTGGTCCAGTGGCCGGGGGTGGTGCCCTGCCAGGTGTGCAGCAGGGTGGGGTCCTGGACGGCGTCCCTGAGGCCGCCGAAGCCGCCGACGGCGTGCAGCCCGATGACGACGATGGGGATCAGCCCGGCGAGGATGACGAAGAACTGCAGCACCTCGCCGTAGATCGCGCCCGCGAGCCCGCCCAGGGTGATGTACGCGAGGACGAAGACCGCCGACAGCACGATGGACAGCCACAGCGGCCAGCCGATCAGCAGCTTGACGATCAGCGCGAGCGCGAAGAGGTTGACGCCCGCGAGCAGCATCTGCGCGACGGCGAAGACCACGCTGTTGAGCAGATGGGTCTGGTTGTTGAAGCGGCGGCGCAGATACTCGGAGACGCTGTGCACCCGCGTCGAGTAGTAGAACGGCATCATCACGACGCCCAGGAAGACCATCGCGGGGATCGCGCCGAGCCAGTAGAAGTGGACCGCGGCGGCCCCGTACTGGGCGCCGTTGGCCGCGCCGCCGATGATCTCCAGGGCGCCGAGGTTGGCGGATATGAAGGCGAGGCCGGTGATCCAGGCGGGCATGGAGCGCCCGGCGAGGAAGAAGTCGCCGGTGGTACGGACGGCGCGCTTGGTGTAGAGGCCGATGGCGATGATCGCGCCGAAGTAGACGGCGAGCAGGAACCAGTCGACGGCGCCGAGGCTCAGGGTGCCGGTCATGTCCGTGTCTCCCCCGAGCCGGTGATGACGAGGTCGGCGGCCTCGCGGCCGGGGGCGACGCGGCGGGCGTTGGCCTCGTCCGTGGTGAGGACCCAGCGTTCGGCCTCGGCGGGCGCCTTGCCGAACCGCTCGTGGCGGTCGATCAGCCGCCGTACCCGCTCCTCGGTGTCCAGCTCGACCCACCAGGTCTCGTCGAGCAGCGCGCGGACCGGGTGCCAGGGCGCGTCGTCCAGCAGCAGGTAGTTCCCCTCGGTGATGACGAGCGGGATCTCGGGCGGGACCGGGAGGGAGCCCGCGATGGGCTGCTCCAGCTCGCGTTCGAAGCCCGGCGCGTACACGGTCTCCCCGGGGCGCGGCTCCTTGAGGCGCCGCAGCAGCGCGGTGTAGCCGTACGGGTCGAAGGTCTCCGGGGCGCCCTTGCGGCCCAGCAGGCCGAGGCGGCGCAGCTCGACGTCGGCGAGGTGGAAACCGTCCATGGGGACCAGGACCGCGCGCTCGGGGCCGAGCGCGCCGACCAGGTACTCGGCGAGGGTCGTCTTGCCCGCCCCGGGCGGTCCGGCGATGCCGAGCAGCCGGCGGCGGCCCGAGTCGGCGCCGGAGGCGGCCAGGCGCTCGGCGCGCTCCAGGAGTTGCTGAGGAGTCATGGCGACGCTTTCGTGGTGTCCGGGGGTGCTCAGGCCGCCGTGTGGGCGTGCGCGGCCTTGATCTGGGCGGCGATGTACGAGCGGGCGTGCGCGGCGAGGTCCGGTCCTTCGGACCACAGGTTCCGCCAGACGGCGAGGTCGTGGGAGAGGCCGGGGGCGACGACGGCCGACGAGAAGCTCTCGAAGGTGATCGGGCCTTGATAGCCGATGTCGGCGAGGGCGTGGAAGAAGGCGGGGAAGTCGATGGTGCCGGAGCCGAGGTAGCCGCGGTGGGACTCGCCGATGTGGACGTAGCCGAGGCGGTCGCCGCAGGCGCGGACGGGGCGGGTGAAGTCCTGCTCCTCGATGTTCATGTGGTACGTGTCCAGGTGGACCAGGACGTTGCCGGCGCCGATCTCGTCGATCAGGTCCAGGCACTGGCGGGCGGTGTTGACCACGTTGGTCTCGTACCGGTTGACCACCTCCAGGCCGAGCGTCACGCCGAGGCCGTCCGCCTCGGCGGCCAGTCGGCGCAGCGCTTGGACGGCGTGCTCGCGCCCCCGGGCGGTGGCGGGGCGGCCGTACTTGCCCAGCGCGCTGTAGAGGACCCCGCCGAAGTAGTCGCCGCCGAGGTCATGGGTGATGCGCAGGGCCTGGCGCAGCAGCGCCTCGCCGCGGGCGGCGGTGTCCGGGTCGTCGGAGGAGACGTCGGAGTCGAAGGAGAGGCCGCGGGAGCAGGCCACGCGCAGGCCGTGGTCGGCGAGGACGGCGCGGGTGTCCTTGACGTCCACCAGCTCCGGGTCGTGGAGCGAGATCTCGACCAGGTCGTATCCGGCCTCGCGGCTGCGGGCCGCGGCGGTCCGGGCGCCTTCGGGCGTCCAGTCGCCGGTCCACACCAGTGCGTGCACTCCGAGGTCGTTCATCGAGGTCCTTCCGCGTCGTTGCGTGCGTGCGCGTCGTTGCGTGGGTGATGCCTGCTCGATGCTACGCATCTTTTGCGTGAGGGCAATACATAAGTGTGCTTGGGTTCGGTCGTAAAGGGCGGTACGGTGTGGGCGGTACCGAACACAGCGTGAACATGGAGGACAGGGCTCAGTGGCGGAGGCGGTCTCGGCAGGTCAGGCGCATCCGACGGGCCCAGGGGCGGTGCTGGCGCTCATCCGCGGCGGCCGGGCCACGACCCGGGCCCAGCTCATGGCCGCGACCGGCCTCTCCCGCTCCACCATGGCCACCCGGCTGGAGGCGCTGGGCGAGGCCGGTTATCTGGAGGTGTCCGGCGCGGCCGACTCCACCGGGGGGCGCCCCGCGGGCTCCTTCCGGCTGCGCCGCGACGCCGGAGTGCTGCTCCTCGCCGACATCGGCGGCAGCCATGTGCGCACCGCGCTCGCCGACATGGCCTGCGACGTCCTCGTCTCGCACCGCCGCGATCAGAACGTGGCCGATGGGCCGGACGTGGTCCTCGGGCAGGTCGCCGCCGACTTCCAGCGGCTGTTGAGGGAAGCGGACGAGCCCGCCGAGCGCGTGCGCGGCATCGGCATCGGGGTGCCCGGCCCGGTGGAGGCGGGCACCGGACGCGTCGTCAGCCCGCCCATCATGACCGGCTGGGACGGCTACACGGTGCCGGACTTCTTCCGCGGCGGCTACGACTGCCCGGTCCTCGCCGACAAGGACACCAATCTGATGGCGCTCGGCGAACACCGCGTCAACTGGCCCGACCGCCGCCATCTGCTCTTCGTCAAGGCGGGCACCGGCATCGGCTCCGGCCTGGTCCTCGGCGGCGCGCTCCACCACGGTTCCCAGGGCGCGGCGGGCGACATCGGCCACATCCCCGCCCCCGGGCTCGACGAGACCTCCCCCGACGCCGCGCTGTGCCGCTGCGGCAACTCCGGCTGTCTGGAGGCCCTGGCCGGTGGCTGGGCGCTGGTCCGCGATCTCACCGCGGCGGGCCACGACATCGCCACCACCGACGACGTCGTGGCCCTCGTCCGGTCCGGCAACGGCGACGCCGTACGGCTGCTCCGGCAGGCCGGGCGGCTGCTCGGCCAGGGCGTCGCCGACGCGGTCAGCCTTCTCAACCCGTCGATCCTGGTCATCGGCGGCGGGCTCGCCCATGCCCAGGAGCATCTGATCGCGGGGATCCGGGAGGTCACTTACCGGCGGTCACTGCCGCTGGCCACCCGCGATCTGCGCGTCGTCCTGTCCCCGCTGGGTACGCGCGCGGGCGTCACCGGCGCGGCTCACATGGTCGCCGACGCCCTCTTCGACCCGGCGGCCATCGACGCGCGGTTGCGCTGATTCCGGGGTCGCTCAGCGGGCGGCGGTCCGGACTGGCGCGGGCTCAGCGGGCGGCCGTCCAGGAGTGGGCGACGTCCACGATGACCTTGCCGTCCGACTGGAAGACGCGGAACGGCAGCCGTGCCCGCACGCCCAGCCCGACCTGGGTGTCGCCCTCGAAGCTGGCGGCGTAGCGGGTGTCGCGGAAGGTCTTGTAGCCGGTGACGTTCACGCCCGGCAGCGGCTGCCTGGCCTTGCCCGGGTACGTGCTCCGGCCCGACTCGTAGTCGTAGCTGGGCGCGCCCACCCGGATGTCCAGGATGGCCCCGCCGTTCACCGGGATCGGGTCGCCGGAGCCGTCCTGGTGCAGCGCGTCGACGTAGCGCACGTCGAACCGCACCTGGTCGGCGGCGGTGGCGCCCTTCACGTCGAAGACCATGCGGTCGAAGCACTCGTGCTGACCGGTCCTGATGTTCTCCAGCGGCTTGTAGTTCCCCGAGGGCGCCGTCTTGTCGCCGCTGCCCCAGCCGGTCGCGCAGGCCGCGGCCGTACCCGCGGTGGCGGTCTGCGCCGCGCCCGCGGTTCCCGCCGTCCCCGCCAGTCCGGCGCCTGCCAGCACGATCGCCGCGAGCGCTGTACCCCACCGTCGCATGATCAATCCCCAAGGTGTCGATTGGCCAGTGATTCATGGGGTTTGACGGGTTGGAGAGGCGCGAGGTTGTCCCGAGGGGCGCATCTTGTCGCAAAAGGTATGGTCGGGGTTAACCCCTCAGGGTGGGGTTACCCTCAGCGCTCACCGGCCGGGTGACCGGATGGGCACGCACTTCCGGTTCGGACAGGCTCGTCCCCATGCCACTGACGACCGGCAAGACCACCGCGCTGGCCCTCGCCACCGCCGCCATCGCCTCCGCCCTGACCACGGTGTCCTCCGCCGAGGCGACCAGCGCGCTCGACTGGGGGGCGTGCGCCGGGGACGGCCATGACGCCCGCCAGGAATGCGCCACGCTCGACGTCCCCCTGAACTACCGCGACCCGGACGGGAAGTCGATCACGCTCACGGTCTCCCGCGTCCGCAGCGAGCGGCCCGAGGCCCGCCGAGGCACCCTGCTGCTGATCCCCGGCGGTCCGGGGGAGCCGGGCCTGAACAGGCCGTCCACCGTGGGCAAGCGGCTGCCGCAGTCGGTGCGGGACGCGTACGACCTCATCAGCTTCGATCCGCGCGGAACGGGCCAGTCCACCCCCGCCAGCTGTGATCTGGCGGCCGGGGACCGGTCCTTGGCCACGACCCGCCCCTGGCCCGCCGCCGACGGCGGCATCACGGAGAACGTCACCACCGCCCGCCGCGTCGCCGACGCCTGCGCCCGCAACGGCGGCGATCTGCTGCCCACTCTCAGCACAGTCAACGAGGCCCGCGACATCGACAGCGTCCGCCGGGCGCTCGGCGAGCGGAAGCTGTCGGCCTGGGGCAGGTCGTACGGGACGTACGTGGGTTCCGTCTACGCGCAGCTGTACCCGGAGCGCACCGACCGCTGGGTGCTGGACAGCAACGACGACCCGGACCCGGAGCAGGTGGAGCGCCGCTGGCTGGCCAACTTCGCGGTCGGTACGGAGGACAGCTTCCCCGCCTTCGCGAAGTGGGCCTCGGACCCCGGCAGTCCGGTCCGGCTCGCCGACACCCCGGCCGGGGTGCGCCGCCTCGTCCTGGACCTGGCCGCCCGGCTGGACGCCGAGCCGCTGCCCTGGGAGGGCGCCAACCCGCCGGAGCTGAACGGCAATGTGTTCCGCCAGAGCGTCCTCACCGCCCTGTACTCCCGGAGCCAGTTCGAGGGACTGGCCCGGCTCGTCAGGGACGCGGAGCAGGGCAGGGTGCCCGGCGCGGCGCCGCCGGATCTGCCGCAGGACACGGCGGCGGTGGCCTTCGCGACGATCTGCAACGACGTGGAGTGGCCGACGTCGGTCCCCGGCCACGCCCGCGCCGTCGCCGCCAGCCGTGTCTCCCACCCGCTGACGGCGGGCATGCCGGTGAACATCACGCCGTGTTCGTTCTGGCGCCACGAGCCCCAGGACAAGCCGGTCCGCATCACCGACCGGGGCCCGTCCAACGTCCTGATGGTGCAGAACCGCTACGACGTCGCCACCCCGTACAGCGGGGCGCTGAACCTGCGGCGTGCCTTCGGGGACCGGGCGCGGATGGTCACCGTCGACACCACGGGCCATGGCGCGGCGTATGTCCCCGCGCCGTACGGCAGCTCCTGCGCGGACCGTGCGGTGACGGACTACCTGGTCGGCGGTGTGCGACCGGCGCGCGATGTGTCCTGCGCGCCGGACGCACGGTGAGATATGGGCTCCCGGGGGTGGTGAGCGCTCAGAGGCGCTCGGGGGTCCGGATGCCCAGCAGGGACATGCCCTGCTTCAGGGTGCGGGCGGTCAGGTCGGACAGGAAGAGCCGGTTCTCGACCTCGGCCGGGCCGCCCTCCGCCTTCAGGACCGGGCACTGGTCGTAGAAGGTCGTGAAGAGCGAGGCCAGCTGGTAGAGGTACGCGGCCAGCTTGTGCGGCTCGTACGAACCGGCGACCTCGGCCAGCGTCTCCGCGAACTGGTCCACATGCAGGCCCAGCGCCCGCTCGGCGGGGGCCAGCGGCAGCTCCGGGTGGGCCAGCGGGCGCTGCGTCTCATCGGCGCGGCGCAGGATCGACTGGATGCGGGCGTACGCGTACTGGAGGTAGACCGAGGTGTCGCCGTTGAGCGAGACCATCTGGTCGAGGTCGAACTTGTAGTCGCGGGAGGCGGAGGTGGACAGGTCGGCGTACTTCACGGCGCCGATGCCGACCTGTGCGCCGCGCTCGGCGATCTCCGCTTCCGTGAGGCCGAGCTTCTCGCTCTTCTCCCGGACCACGGCCGCGGCCCGCTCGCTCGCCTCGTCCAGCAGGTCCTCCAGCCGGACCGTCTCGCCCTCACGGGTCTTGAACGGCTTGCCGTCCTTGCCGAGGACCGTGCCGAAGGCGAGCTGGACGGCGTGCGACTTCTCGTTCAGCCAGCCGATCCGGCGGGCGGTCTCGAAGACCATCTTGAAGTGCAGCGACTGCCGGGCGTCCACCACATACAGCAGGGTGTCGGCCTGGAGGTTCCCCACCCGGTCGCGGATCGCGGACAGGTCGGTGGCCGCGTATCCGAAGCCGCCGTCGGACTTCTGGACGATCAGCGGCACCGGGTTGCCGTCCGGGCCCTTGACGTCGTCGAAGAAGACGCAGAGGGCGCCCTCGGAGCGGACGGCGACGCCGGACTCCTCCAGCAGGCGGCAGGTCTCGGCCAGCATGTCGTTGTAGCCGGACTCGCCGACCACATCGGGGTCATGGACCTCGATGTCGAGCTTGTCGAAGACCGAGTAGAAGTAGATCTTCGACTCGTCGACGAACTTCCGCCACAGGGCGATCGTCTCCTCGTCCCCGGCCTGCAGGTCCACCACCCGCCGCCGGGACCGCTCCTTGAACTCCGGGTCGGCGTCGAAGAGCGCGCGCGCCGCCTTGTAGAGCCGGTTCAGATTGGACATCGCCTCTTCGCCGGAGGCGGCGTCCTTGTGGTCCAGCTCGTGGGGGTGCTCGATCAGGTACTGGATGAGCATGCCGAACTGGGTGCCCCAGTCGCCGATGTGGTGGCGGCGGACCACCTTCTCGCCGCTGAACTCCAGGATCCTGACCACCGCGTCGCCGATCACGGCCGAGCGCAGATGGCCGACGTGCATCTCCTTCGCCACGTTCGGCTGGGCGTAGTCGATCACGGTCGTGCCCGCGTCCGCCGCGAACGGGATGCCGAGCCGGTCGTCGGCGGCGCGCGCGGCGAGGGTCGCGGTGATGGCGGAGTCCGCGACGGTGATGTTGAGGAAGCCGGGTCCTGAGACCTCGATGTCGGCGATCACCGAGTCGGGGTCGGCGGAGGTCGGGGCGACCGGAAGGCGCTCCACGACCTGCGCCGCCAGCTCGCGTGGATTGCCCTTGAGCTGCTTCGCGAGCGCCAGCATCCCGTTGGCCTGGAAGTCGGCCCGGTCGCTTCGTCGCAGCAGCGGGTCCGCGGAACCGGCCTCCGGCAGGGCAGCCATGAGGGCGTCCGCGACGCGCTGGTGGACCGAAGCGGCAAGGGAGGGGACCGAGGCCATGGGTGAGGTGCCGTTCCTATAGAGGGCTGGGTTACCAATCTGGCCACACCAGTATTTCACGGCCCGTCCAACCCTTTCGGCGGGCTGTGGACAGCTGTGGATAACTCTCGACATACCCTCGGCGTGCCCGCGCTGTGGATAACGCCGACAACCTGTGGGCAACCCCGAAGGCTCCCTCTCCGTCTGGGACAATGGTCGGTGCCATGACCGCAAGGAAGGAAGTGCCGACCGTGGCTCAGAGCACCGAGACCGACTGGGTCTCCCGTTTCGCGGACGAGGTCATTGCCGAGGCGGAGCGACGCGCGCCCGGCAAACCCATCGTCTGCGCCTCGGGACTCAGCCCGTCCGGCCCGATCCACCTCGGCAATCTGCGCGAGGTCATGACGCCGCACCTGGTGGCCGACGAGATCCGGCGCCGCGGGTACGACTGCGTCCACATCGTGTCCTGGGACGACTACGACCGGTACCGGAAGGTTCCGGCCGGGATCGACCCGTCCTGGTCCGAGCACATCGGCAAGCCGCTGACCTCGGTCCCGGCCCCGCCCGGCTCCTCGTACCCGAACTGGGCCGAGCACTTCAAGGCGCCGATGATCGAGGCGCTGGGTGCGATGGGCATCGAGTTCCACGGCATCAGCCAGACCGAGAAGTACACCTCGGGTGCCTACCGCGAGCAGATCCTGCACGCGATGCGCCACCGCGGGCAGATCGACGCCGTGCTCGACCGGTACCGCACGAAGGACAAGGACAAGGACAAGGACAAGCAGGCGGCGAAGAAGCCGCAGCAGAAGCAGCAGAAGCCGGTCGACGAGGCCGAGCTGGAGGCCGCCGAGGGCTCCGGTGCGGCCGCCGAGGACGACGGCAGCGCGGGCGGCGCCGGGTACTACCCGTACAAGCCGTACTGCTCGGTCTGCGAGCGCGATCTGACGACCGTGACCTCGTACGACGACGAGACCACGGAGCTGGCGTACACCTGCGCCTGCGGCCACGGCGAGACCGTGCTGCTCAGCGAGCACGACCGGGGCAAGCTGGTCTGGAAGGTCGACTGGCCCATGCGCTGGGCGTACGAGGGCGTCGTCTTCGAGCCGTCCGGCGTCGACCACTCCTCGCCCGGCTCCTCGTACGTGGTCGGCGGGCAGATCGTCCGCGAGGTCTTCGGCGGCGACCAGCCGATCGGCCCGATGTACGCGTTCGTCGGCATCAGCGGCATGGCCAAGATGTCCTCCTCCAAGGGCGGCGTGCCGACCCCGGCCGACGCGCTGGAGATCATGGAGGCGCCGTTGCTGCGCTGGCTGTACGCGCGCCGCCGGCCGAACCAGTCCTTCAAGATCGCCTTCGATCAGGAGATCCAGCGCACCTACGACGAGTGGGACGCCCTGGAGCGCAAGATCGGCGACGGTTCGGCGCAGCCCGCGGACGCCGCCGCGCACAGCCGGGCGATCCGCACCGCCACCGGTGAGCTGCCCCGCACCCCGCGCCCGCTGCCGTACCGGATGCTCGCCTCCGTGGTGGACATCACCACCGGGCACGACGAGCAGACGCTGCGCATTCTCGGCGAGCTGGACCCGGCGAACCCGGTGAAGTCCCTGGACGAGACGCGGCCGCGGCTCGACCGGGCCGAGCGCTGGATCACCACCCAGGTCCCGGCCGAGCAGCGCACCCGGGTCCGGGACGAGCCGGACACCGAGCTGCTGGCCTCGCTCGGCGAGACCGAGCGCGCGTCGCTGCGGCTGCTGCTCGACGGGCTCGACGAGCACTGGTCGCTCGACGGGCTGACGACGCTGGTCTACGGCGTCCCGAAGCTCCAGGCCGGGCTGTCGGCGGACGCCAAGCCGACGCCGGAGCTGAAGGTCGCGCAGCGGGCGTTCTTCGCGCTGCTCTACCAGCTGCTGGTCGGGCGGGACACCGGTCCGAGGCTGCCCACGCTGCTGCTCGCGGTGGGGGCGGACCGGGTGCGCAAGCTGCTCGCGGCCTGAGCCGGTAGGCCTCTGAGCCGGGCGGGCGCCGGGGTCCGCCCGGCGCCCGCGGAAAAGGCGGAGCCTGACGGTTACGGGATGTGCTCCGCCTGCATCTCCGTGCGGTAGCGGTCCTTGTAGTCGTTCACATAGCCGGTCAGCTCGTCGTTGCTGAGGTCGGCGACGCCGTACGCCTCCCGCAGCCGCTGTCCGAACTGGTACGCCGAGGGGAAGCGCCCGTTGTCGGCGAGGTACTGCCGGTAGGTCGCGTAGAACACCTCGTCGCGCGGGACGTCGTCCGGCATGGTCGCCGTGGCGACGGGCGCCCCCGGCTGCTCGTACTCGGCGTACGCCTGCTCCTGGCCGCGCTGCTCCGGGACGTACGCGCCCTGGGCGTTGCCCGGGCCCTGGCCGCCGAGCTGGCGGACCCGGTTCGGTCCTACGGGCACGGTGACCTGCGGCTGACCGGGCTGCTGCGGCACGCCCGGCTGCATCTGCTGCGCCTGCTGCATCTGCTGGGCCTGCTGCTCGGGCTGCACCGGGTGCTCGGCCTGCGCCGGATGGGCGGCGGCCGGGTCGAACGGGACGGCGCCCCGGCCGTCGTGGTCCGCTCCCGGCTGCTGCTGGTACACCGGCAGCGGCAGCGAGAGGGGCAGCTCCTGCGGCTGCTGGGGCTGCGGCGGCTGCTGCTGTCCGGGACCGGCGGCGAAGCCGGTGCCGCCTGCCGGACCGTAGACGCCCTGCCGCATCCCCGGGTACGCCGCGCCCGGCGTCTGCCAGGCCCCGCCCCCCGCGGCGCCCGGCGTGCCCGTACCCGAGGCGCCCGTACCCGATGTGCCCGAGGGCAGCGCGGACGGGGAGAAGGCGCCCGGTTCCAGCCCGGCCGCCTCCAGGCCCGCCGGGGCGGTGTCGGACAGCGGCACCCCGTAGCGTGCCAGCCGCAGCGGCATCAGCGCCTCCACCGGGGCCTTACGGCGCCAGTTCCGGCCGTAGCGGGCCTGCAGCCGGGTCTGGTAGACCAGCCGGTCCTGTTCCAGCTGGATGACCTCGTCGTAGCTGCGCAGTTCCCATAGCTTCATCCGGCGCCACAGCCGGAAGGTCGGGATCGGCGCCAGCAGCCAGCGGACGATGCGGACCGACTCCATGTGCCGGTCGGCGGTGATGTCGGCGATGCGGCCGATCGCGTGCCGGGCGGCCTCCACGGAGACCACGAAGAGCACCGGGATGACGCCGTGCATGCCGACGCCGATGGGATCCGGCCAGGCGGCGGCGCCGTTGAAGGCGATGGTGGCCGCGGTCAGCATCCACGCGGTCTGGCGCAGCAGCGGGAAGGGGATACGGATCCAGGTCAGCAGCAGATCCAGCGCCAGCAGCACGCAGATCCCGGCGTCGATCCCGATGGGGAAGACGTTGGCGAAGGCGCCGAAGCCCTTCTTCTCGGCGAGGTCGCGGACCGCGGAGTAGGACCCCGCGAAGCCGATCGCGGCGATCACCACCGCCCCAGCGACGACCACGCCGATCAGTATTCGATGCGTTCTTGTCAGTTGCATCGCGGCCACCCGCGATCCCTCCCCGTCCTTGGCGATAAGCCTTGGCATGCAGCGCGCCAAGGGTCGCATACACGTCAATCGCCACGGACGGGAAGGGGGTGGCGGAGGCGGCTAGGCGCCGCTCTTGGAGTCCTTCGAACCCTCCGAGGCCTTGGGCTTCTCGGGGGACTCGGAACCGCCGGAACCGGATGCGTCCTTGCCGCCGCCGGTGCCCTTCGCGACGGATTCGACGACCTCCTTGGCGGCGGACTTGGCGTCCTCCATCAGCTTGGCGGCGTCCGGCGTCTTCTCGGTCTCGTAGCCCGCGCCGTCGTACTCGATGGTCACCACGACGTTCGCGGTCCGGGCGACGACCGTCTGGTTCCGGAAGTCGTCGCCGTCGCGCTTCTCCTCGGTACGGACGGTGGTCGCCGCGTCACCGATGGCCGTCTGCTCGGTCTTGGGGTTCTTCAGCCCCTCCCCGGAGGAGGCCTTCCCGGCCTGCTGGGTGGCGTACTCCTGGGCGCGCTTGTCGCCGGTGCCGAGCCCCGCGTCGGACTTGAAGAGCTTCAGCGAGAGGGACAGCGAGCGGTACTTGAAGCCGTCGAGGCCGTTCCACAGGCAGGTGGCGGAGGTGTTGGTGTCACCCGAGGGAAGGGCCTTGCCCTTCTTGGTCTTCGCCTTGGGGACCAGCTTGTCGACGGTGTCGCCCGACAGGGACGTACACACATCGGGAAGCTTGCTGAACTTTGCCGCCGCGACGGACGGCGAGGCACTGGGTGAGGAGGGTCTCGACGAGCCCTCCGCGTCTTTTTTGTCATCGGAGCCGGAGGAGCAGCCGGCGACGAGCATGACCGGGACGGTCGCGCAGGCGAGTATTCGGGCGAGTCGCGGGGCTGAACGGTGCATGGTTCCTTCGCTCAATCTCTGTCGATGGGCGGTGGTACCGCCCGCGTCATTACCGGCACGGTACGCGGCCGATCGCGGGCGGCCCAATCCCCGAGGTCTTCCGCCCGGGGGCGGCCCGGCTCGCTATTCGGTGAGACGCCCGGTCAGCTCCTGGGCCAAGTCTTCGGCGTTCCCCTGGAGTTCTTCGCTTTCGGGAATGTCCTTTTTGTTGGTCGACCACTCGTCGTACTCAATGGTGGCGATCACATTCGAGGACCGGAAGACGACCGTGATGTCGCGGTGGATCCCGGAGTCCTTGGTGATCAGCTGGTCATCGAGGAACGCGTCGTCGGCGAGGTCGTCGAGGCGGCGCGGGGCGGTGGCGTCCGGGTTCTCCGGGGTGCTCCCGTCGCTTGCGGTGCCCTCATCGTCGCCCGCGCTCGGACTGCCCGTGCCGCTCTTCTCGCCGCTGTTGCCCTTCTCACTCCCGGCGGAGCTGCCGTTCTCGCCCGTCCCGCCCTCGTCGCCGGACCCGCTGGAGGCGCTCGATCCGCTGGACGCGCTCGCCTCCGAGCCGGGCGACGAGGAGGCGGACGTGTCGCCGCCCGGCTGGTCCGCGTCCTCGTTCTCGTCGCTCTCGTCCTCGTCCGAGGCGCCGGTGGAAGGCGAGGTCGGGGTCGGGGTGTCCGGGATGTCGGCCGCGGTCGCCTTCTTCTCGTACAGCTCCAGCGCCCGGTCGTCATCGCTCACGGACGGGTCGTACGAGACGACGCGCTCGAAGTCCAGCGTCAGATAGCGGGTGCCGCTCGGCGTCGAGACCTTCCAGCGGCAGCCGTCGCGCCGGTCTATGTCGTACGTCACGGCCGCCTGGCCGTCGTACGACTTGTCGGCCTCGGTGCCGCCGGGCAGCAGCCGGTGCAGCGTCTTGGCGCTCACGGCGCCGCACGCCTCGGGGAGGGTGTCGTAGCGGCCCGGCTCGGCCGAGACTCCCGTACCGGAGTCGTCGGAGGCGCTGTCGTCCGCTCCAGGCTTGGAGTCGGAGCCGGTGCATCCGCTGAGTCCCGCGGTGGCGAGCACGGCGATGAGCAGGGCGGCGGCCGGGGCGGCGCGCCGTCCACGAGCCGTTCGCTGCGCTGGCTGCACTATCCGTGTCCCTTCGAGCGAAAACTGCTTGCCGCCCGTAGGCGATGGCTGCAGACAATGTGTACCGCACGGGCCGCCGCGTCTGCCGGTCGGCTGTCGCGAATGGGCCTTGGGCCCGGCTTTTGCGTTTTCCGGCTTTCACGGGGGAATGAGTAAAACATGTCGTATGTCGAGGTGCCCGGGGCGAACGTCCCGATCCGTATGTGGGCGGACCCCGCGACGGTCGAGGGCGTGGCCATGCAGCAGCTGCGGAACGTGGCCACCCTGCCGTGGATCAAGGGCCTGGCCGTGATGCCGGACGTGCACTACGGAAAGGGCGCCACCGTCGGTTCGGTGATCGCGATGCACGGGGCCGTGTGTCCGGCGGCGGTCGGCGTGGACATCGGCTGCGGGATGTCGGCGGTCAAGTCGTCGCTCACCGCGGACGACCTGCCGGGCGATCTGTCGCGGCTGCGGTCCAAGATCGAGCAGGCGATCCCGGTGGGCCGGGGGATGCACGACGACCCGGTCGACCCGGGGCGGCTGCACGGGTTCGGGACCGCCGGATGGGACGACTTCTGGAGCCGGTTCGGGGGAGTGGCCGAGGCGGTCAAGTTCCGCCAGGAGCGGGCCGCGAAGCAGATGGGGTCGCTCGGATCGGGCAATCACTTCATCGAATTCTGTCTCGATGACGAGGGATCGGTGTGGCTGATGCTGCACTCCGGCTCCCGGAACATCGGCAAGGAGCTGGCCGAGTACCACATCGGCCAGGCCCGCGGGCTGCCGCACAACCAGGGTCTGATCGACCGCGACTTGGCCGTCTTCATCGCGGACACCCCGCAGATGGCCGCCTACCGGCACGATCTGTTCTGGGCGCAGGAGTACGCCAAGTACAACCGCGCGATCATGATGTCGCTCTTCCAGGACGTCGTGCGCAAGGAGTTCGCGAAGGCCCGGCCGGTCTTCGAGCCGGTCATCTCGTGCCACCACAACTACGTGGCCGAGGAGCGGTACGAGGACATGGACCTGCTGGTGACCCGTAAGGGCGCCATCCGCGCGGGCCGTGGGGACTACGGGATCATCCCCGGTTCGATGGGCACCGGTTCGTACATCGTCCGGGGCCTGGGGAACGAGTCGTCCTTCAACTCGGCCTCGCACGGCGCCGGGCGGAAGATGAGCCGGAACCAGGCGAAGAAGCGTTTCTCGACGCAGGACCTGGAGGCGCAGACGCGGGGTGTGGAGTGCCGTAAGGACTCCGGCGTCGTGGACGAGATCCCGGGTGCGTACAAGCCGATCGAGAAGGTCATCGAGCAGCAGCGGGACCTCGTCGAGGTGGTGGCCCGGCTCAAGCAGGTCGTGTGTGTGAAGGGGTGAACGCGCGGGGCCGTCGGTGAGCGGCGGTCCTGTTCGGCGTACCGCCTCCGCGGCCTCAGCGCTCCCGGTGGACCTTGTGCTGGGCGGCCTGGGCGCGGGGGCGGATCACCATCAGGTCGACGTTGACGTGGGAGGGCCGGGTGACCGTCCAGGCGACGGTGTCGGCGACGTCGTCGGCGGTCAGCGGCTCGGCGACACCGTCGTAGACGGCGGCGGCCTTGCCCTCGTCCCCGCGGAACCGGTTCACCGCGAACTCGTCCGTCATGACCATGCCCGGCGCGATCTCGATCACCCGCACCGGCTCGCCGCACAGCTCCAGCCGCAGCGTGCCCGCGATCGCGTGCGCGCCGTGCTTGGCGGCCACGTAGCCACCGCCGCCCTCGTACTGGATGTGGCCCGCCGTGGAGGACAGCACCACGATCGTGCCGTCGCCGGAGGCGGTGAGGGCGGGCAGCAGGGCCTGCGTCACATGGAGCACGCCCATGACGTTGACCTCGTACATCGCCCGCCAGTCGGCCGGGTCGGAGGCCGCGACGGTCTCGGCGCCGATGGCCCCGCCCGCGTTGTTGACCAGTACGTCACAGCGGTCGATCTGTTCGGCGAAGGCGGTGACGGCGTCCCGGTCGGTGACGTCCAGGACGTACGGCAGGGCCTCGTGCCCCGCCTCCGTCAGCTCCGCGGCCAGCGCCTCGATCCGCTCCTTGCGGCGGGCGGCGAGGACGACGCGGAATCCGGCGGCGGCGAGCCTGCGAGCGGTCGCCGCCCCGATCCCACTGCTGGCACCGGTGATGACTGCGGTACGGGTGGTCATCGGCCCTCCTGTGGCGACGTGGCATGCGCGTGATCCGGTACGGAAAGCGCACCGTGATCCATACGCAGGATATGACCTTCTGATCTGCGGCCGATCGGGGGACTGAAGATCGGAAACCGCTATCCGCTCATGGCCCCGGGGAAGGGTGCACTGCGTCCGGCGCGCCGCCGGTCTCGGACGTCCCACGCCCAAGGAGTGAATTCAGGTCATGACCCATCAGAACAGAACGCTGCACCGGTCCCGTCGGTCCTTCCGCCGTTGGGGGGTCGCCTCCGCGGGCGCCCTCGCGGCGGCGGCGCTGGTGGCGGGCGCTCCGTCGGTCGCGTGGGCTGCGGGCAGCGCGGTGGGCTCCCACCCGTCGTCGGCCTCCGCATGCCCCCAGGACCAGGAGCGGCACGGGGACCGCAGCCATGGGGATGGCCATCAGCACGCCGACAACAACCACAAGCAGCACGAGAACGGGCACCACGCCAACGGCAAGCGCGAGAACGGCCACGAGGAGAACGGTCGTCACGAGGACGGCCGTCACGAGGACGGTCGCCACGGGAACGGCCACGAGGAGAACGGCCACCACGACAACGGTCGTCACGAGGACGGTCGTCACGAGGACGGTCGTCACGAGGACGGTCGTCACGACAACGGTCGTCACGAGAACGGTCACCACGCCAACGAGCAGTCCGCCAACGGCCAGTCCTCCAACGGTTGGCACGGCAACGGCCACCACGCCAACGGGGCCGCGAACGAGCAGTCCGCCAACGGCCAGGCCGCCAACGGCCAGGCGGCGAACGGTCAGTCCGGCAACGGCTGGCACGGGAACGGTCAGGCCGCCAACGGCCAAGCGGCCGCCAATGGCCAGGCCACCGCCGAGCGCCAGAACAGCCGTCCGCAGCGCCCGGAGCGTCCGCAGCGCCCGCACCGCGAGAACCACGCCCCGCAGGGGCACGGCTACCAGCAGCGCGGCATGGCCCAGTACGGCGAGTCGGCCCAGGCCCAGCCCGAGGCGGCTCCGCAGCCGCAGGCCGCCCCGCAGCCCCAAGCGGCTCCGCAGCCCCAAGCGGCTCCGCAGCCGCAGGCCGCTCCGCAGCCGCAGGCCGCTCCGCAGCCGCAGGCCGCCCCGCAGCCCCAAGCGGCTCCGCAGCCGCAGGCCGCCCCGCAGCCCCAGGCGGCTCCGCAGGTCGCCGACGCCATGCCGCAGCCGCAGGACCGTTACGGCGCCCCGGCCGCCCACGGCGACCACAAGGACGCCCGCAAGGACGACCACAAGGACGACCACGTCCGCAAGGACGACCACGCGGCCCAGGACCCCCACGCCCACCAGAAGCACGAGGCTCCGGTCGCCGACGCGCAGAGCGCTGAGGGACCGGTGACGCTCCAGCGGGCCGTGGAGATCGCCGAGTGCGAGGTCGGCGGCAAGGCCGTCAGCGCCGAGCTGGTGGATGACTGCCCCGAGGACGACCCGCGGCACAAGAACCACCACAAGGGCGACCCGCGCAAGGCCGACCCCCGCAAGGCCGACCCCCGCAAGGACGGCCACCGCAAGGACCAGCACCGGGACCCGCACCACAACGACAAGCAGCGTGCCGAGAAGCCGCACCACGCGGACAAGCAGGACAAGCACCGCGGCGACCACAAGCAGCAGGACCCGCACCACAAGCAGAAGGACCCGGAGCACAAGAACGGCGAAGCACACCAGGTGTGGGCCGTGGACGTCGAGTGCGACCACTCCATCACCCGGGTGCTGATCGACCCGGAGACCGGCTGCGTCCTCGACTCAACCAAGAAGCAGGACAACGGCGACCACGCTCACCACGGCCGCCCGCTCACCTTCTAGGCACGTACATGATCACGACGACACCGGCCAGGCAGATCAGCGCACCGATCACATCGAAACGGTCGGGCCGGTAGCCGTCCGCGACCATGCCCCAGGCGAGTGAACCGGCGACGAAGACGCCGCCGTACGCCGCGAGGATGCGGCCGAAGTTCGCGTCCGGCTGGAGCGTGGCCACGAAACCGTAGGCGCCGAGAGCCACGATCCCGGCGCCGATCCAGGCCCATCCCCTGTGCTCGCGCACACCCTGCCAGACCAGCCAGGCGCCTCCGATTTCCAGGAGGGCGGCCAGGACGAACAGGATGACGGAGCGTGCGATGAGCATGGGGGAAGGCCAGGATTCTGAAGGGCTAGGGCCAGACCAGGCAGTACGGCTGATGGCCCGCCTCGTGCAGCCGGTGGCTGAAGTCCTGCCACTCGTGCAGCAGTTGGTAGACCAGGAAGGCGTCGCGCGGGCCGCCGCGGTCCGGGACCGTCGACCAGATGAACGCGGCCGCGCCCACCGCCTCTTCGCCGACGCCGCGCAGCGGGTCGACGGCGGTCATCGGCAGCTTGACGACGGCGTAGTCCGGGTGCAGGACGACGAGTTCGAGCGGGGGCACCTTGTGCAGGGGGACGCCCTCGATGCCGGTGAGGACCATCGCGGCCACCGTCTCCGGCTTGATCTTGGTGAACATGCCGTGGCCCAGCTCGTCACCGCCCAGCTCCTCGGGGCGCATGGAGATGGGGACCCGGGCAGCGGTGGCCCCGTCGGGCGCGCCGAAGTACTTGTAGGTCACCCCCATGCGGCCCCCGCTCCTGCTTGCCCTGCCCGCGTCTTCTCGCCGATGGCGTCCGGGGCGGGGACGCTCGGGGCCTCGATCGTCAGTCCCCTCACCCAGTTCGCCACTGCGATGCATATCTCCACCCGACCACTCGCGGCCGCCGCCGCGCAACCCGATCATTGCGACTGATCAAACTGATCAATATGACTGAGACCTCCCCCGAGTCGGCGTTATGAAACTCCCGACGGCAGGACTCCGTCACCCTCTGACAACATGGCTTGCGTGAGCTATCCGTACGCAGCCCCAGTTTCGCAGACGCTTTTCGATCGCGCGGCCGTCGTGACGCCCGGCGGCGTGAACTCTCCGGTCCGGGCTTTCCGCGCCGTCGGAGGTACGCCCCGCTTTATGGTGTCCGGTGACGGTCCGTACCTCACCGACGCCGATGGTCGCGAGTACGTCGACCTCGTGTGTTCGTGGGGACCGATGATCCTCGGCCATTCGCACCCCGAGGTCATCTCGGCCGTGCAGGCCGCCGTCGCACGTGGTACGTCGTTCGGCACGCCGGGCGAGGGCGAGGTCGAACTCGCCGAGGAGATCGTGGCCCGGATCGGCCCCGTCGAGCAGGTGCGCCTGGTGTCGTCCGGCACCGAGGCGACGATGTCGGCGATCCGGCTGGCCCGTGGCTTCACCGGCCGCCCCAAGGTGATCAAGTTCGCGGGCTGTTACCACGGCCATGTGGACGCCCTGCTGGCCGCGGCCGGGTCCGGGGTGGCGACCTTCGGGCTGCCGGACACCCCCGGGGTGACGGGCGCGCAGGCGGGGGAGACCGTCGTGCTCCCGTACAACGACCTGGACGCGGTGCGGGCGGCGTTCGCCGCGCACCCGGGCGAGATCGCCTGCGTGATCACCGAGGCGTCGCCCGGCAACATGGGCGTGGTGCCGCCGCTGCCGGGATTCAACGCGGGCCTGAAGGAGCTGTGCGCCGACAACGGCGCGCTCTACATCTCCGACGAGGTCATGACCGGCTTCCGGGTCTCCAAGGCGGGCTGGTTCGGGCTCGACGGAGTCGTACCCGATCTGATGACCTTCGGAAAGGTCATGGGCGGCGGCTTCCCGGCCGCGGCCTTCGGCGGCCGCGCCGACGTCATGGCGCAGCTCGCCCCGGCCGGGCCGGTCTACCAGGCGGGCACGCTCTCCGGGAACCCGATCGCGACGGCCGCCGGTGTGGCCCAGCTGCGGCTGCTGGACGACGCGGCGTACGAAAAGGTCGACGCGGCCTCCGCGCGGCTGCGGGCGCTGGTGACCGAGGCGCTGGACAAGGCGGGCGTGGCCCACCGGCTGCAGACCGCGGGCAACATGTTCTCCGTCTTCTTCACCGACGAGGACGTCACGGACTACGCCAAGGCGAAGGCGCAGCAGGCGTTCCGCTTCACCCCCTTCTTCCACTCGATGCTGTCCCAGGGCGTCTATCTGCCGCCGTCCGCCTTCGAGTCGTGGTTCGTCTCGACGACCCATGACGAGCGGGCGCTGGAGCGGGTGGCCGAGGCTCTGCCGGGGGCGGCGCGGGCCGCCGCCGAGGCCACTGAATGATGGGTGACATGACAACGAGCGAGAACGACATCACCGTCGTCCACGTGATGCGCCACGGCGAGGTGGAGAACCCGGAGGGCGTGCTGTACGGGCGCCTGCCCGGGTACCACCTCTCCGAGCTGGGCCGCCGCATGGCCGACCGGGTCGCCGAGCACCTCGCTGAGCGCGACATCACCCATGTGGTCGCCTCCCCGCTGGAGCGGGCCCAGGAGACGGCCGCGCCGATCGGTAAGGCGCACGGTCTGGACGTGGCCGTGGACGAGCGGCTGATCGAGGCGGCGAACGCCTTCCAGGGGAAGACCTTCGGGGTGGGCGACGGCGCGCTGCGCAGGCCGGCCAACTGGCGTCATCTCACCAACCCCTTCCGTCCCTCCTGGGGCGAGCCGTACATCGACCAGGTGGTGCGGATGATGGGGGCGCTGGGTGCGGCGCGCGACGCGGCCCGCGGGCATGAGGCGGTCTGCGTCAGCCATCAGCTGCCGATCTGGATCGTGCGCAGCTTCGCGGAGCGGCGGCGGCTGTGGCACGACCCGCGCAAGCGGCAGTGCACCCTGGCCAGCCTCACCTCCTTCACCTACCGCGGCGACAAGATCGTGTCGATCGGCTACAGCGAACCGGCCCGTGATCTCGTCCCCGCCCATCTCCTCGCGGGCGCCAAGAAGGTGAAGGGGGCCTCCAAGGGGGTCGGCGCGTAATCAGCGCGCTGTAGGCGGCTCATCGCATGGGGTAATCGTTCCCGGGGTAATGTTCCGGAACGGTAATTGGCCGCGTCCGTTCGGAACCCCGCTATTCGTCTCGCCATCTCAAAGGTCGTCCGTGGCCCGGACAACCAGTACGGCGAGTGCGAATTGAGGACGCTATGCGTGAGGTCAGCCGGAGGGGGATCCTCGGCCTTGGTATGGGGGCGGTCGCGTCACTGACCGCTGTCGGCTGTTCATCGTCGGGGTCGGATAAGGCGGCCCCGAAGAGGACGGCGCAGGCGAAGCCGATCGGTGATGGTTCAACTTCCCGTGGGGTGGGCCGGCCGAAGGATCCCAAGCCGGAGCGTCTTGAGCGGGGGCAGAAGCCGCCGCAGTTCGTGGTGTTCTCCTGGGACGGCGCGGGAGAGGTCGGCAACGGCCTCTTCCCGCGTTTCCTGAAGCTCGCCGAGGATCACGGCGCGACCATGACGTTCTTCCTCTCCGGCCTTTACTGCCTGCCGGAGTCGAAGAAGTCGCTCTACAAGCCGCCGAACAACCCGGTGGGCGCCTCCGACATCGGCTACCTCACCGACGACCACATCAAGGCGACCCTGAAGAACGTGCGTCGTGCCTGGTTGGAGGGGCATGAGATAGGCACCCACTTCAACGGCCACTTCTGCTCCGGGCGCGGCAGCGGCGCCAACTGGACGTCCGCCCAGTGGGAGTCGGAGATCGAGCAGGCGGTGTCGTTCGTGACGCAGTGGCGCACGAACACCGGATTCGCGGACGTCGAGCCGCTGCCCTTCGATTACCGCGAGGAGCTGATCGGCGGGCGCACCCCGTGCCTGCTCGGACAGCAGAATCTGCTGCCGACCGCCCGTAAGCTCGGCTGGCGCTATGACGCCAGTTCGCCCGGCGGGCGTCAGGTATGGCCGTCGAAGAAGCTGGGGCTGTGGGACTATCCGCTGCAGCAAATGCCCTTCCCCGGGCATTCCTTTGAAGTGCTGTCGATGGATTACAACATCCTGGCCAACCAGTCGCAGAATTCCACGAACGCGCCGCCCTCCAACTACCCGGGCTGGCGCAAGCAGGCCACCGACGCGTACATCGCCGGTTTCCAGCGTGCGTACGAGACCAATCGCGCCCCGTTCTTCATCGGCAACCACTTCGAGAAGTGGAACGGCGGGATCTATATGGACGCCGTCGAGGAAGCGCTCAAGCACATGGCCGACGAGAAGCGGAAGGACGTGCGGCTGGTGTCCTTCAAGCAGCTCACGGACTGGATGGACGCGCAGGACCCGGCGGTGCTCGCCGATCTTCAGGGGTTCGGCGTGGGCGAGGCGTGGAGCGCGAACGGCCGCTGACCGCCCTCCCCCGGGGGTCGAGGGGGGTGGCGAAGATCGGCAAATGGGCCATGCGAAACTTTTCACATGAGTGCCTGCCGCGCCCCTCGGCGCCTCGCGACCCTCCGTCGCGCAACCGTGCTGGCCACCGGGGCCGCGGTTGCCGCGCTGTCCCTTTCCGCCTGCGGTAGCGGCGGCGCCTCGGGCGGATCGGCCGATACCAAGTTCGTGCAGGGCAAGGGCGGCATCGACACCGTGGCCAAGGGGGACCGCCAGGAGGCTCCCGAGCTGTCCGGCAAGACCCTTGAGGGCAAGCCGCTCGATGTGGCCGACTACAAGGGCAAGATCGTCGTCCTGAACGTCTGGGGATCCTGGTGCGCGCCCTGCCGGGCCGAGGCCCCGAACCTCGCCAAGGTCGCCACGGACACCAAGGCCAAGGGCGTCCAGTTCATCGGGATCAACACCCGCGACAGCAACCGAGCCCCCGCGCTCAGGTTCGAGAAGGCGTTCAAGGTCGACTACCCCAGCCTGTACGACCCGATCGGCAAGCTGATGCTGCGCTTCCCCAAGGGAAGCCTCAACCCGCAGGCCATCCCGTCGACCATCGTCCTGGACCGGGAAGGCAAGATCGCGGCCCGCGCGCTCACTCCGCTCAGTGAGGAAAAGATGCGCGAGATGGTCGACCCGCTCATCGCGGAGAAGTGACCTCTTGTGACTACGCTCGCCGCCACCGGTGCGAATGAGACGGTGATGACCGGGGCGCTGCTGCTCGCGCTGCCGATCGCCGTTCTCGGTGGACTGGTCTCCTTCTTCTCTCCCTGTGTGCTGCCCCTGGTACCGGGCTACATGTCGTACGTCACCGGGATCACCGGTACGGATCTGGCGGAGGCCAGACGCGGCCGGATGGTCGCGGGCGCCTCGCTCTTCGTGCTCGGCTTCACCGCCGTCTTCGTCTCCGGCGGCGCGCTGTTCGGCCACTTCGGCTGGACGCTCCAGGAGCACAAGGAGACCCTCTCCAAGATCCTCGGGGCCGTCACGATCCTGATGGGCCTGGCCTTCATGGGGCTGCTGAAGGGCTTCGGACAGCGGGAGTTCCGCTTCCACATCACCCCCACCATGGGGCTGGCGGGGGCGCCGGTGCTGGGCGCCCTGTTCGGCGTCGGCTGGACGCCGTGCCTGGGGCCCACCCTCACCGCCGTCCAGGCGCTGGCGTTCAATGAGGGGAGCGCGGGTCGCGGCGCTCTGCTGACCGTCGCGTACTGCGTCGGGCTCGGGCTGCCGTTCGTCGCCGTCGCGGTGGCCTACCGGCGCGCGCTGGGCGCCTTCGCTTGGGTCAAACAGCACTACGTGTGGGTGATGCGGACCGGTGGCGGTCTGCTCATCGCCCTGGGGGTGCTGCTGCTCACAGGTGTCTGGGACAGCATCATGAGCGATACGCAGAGCTGGGCTCAGAGCTTCAACGTTGGGATCTGATCCATGTCCACCACCGATACCGACTCCGCGGCCGAGAAGGCGGCCGAGGCGGCCGAGGCGGCCGACAAAGCGGCTGACACGTCGGCCGACCGCGGCAAGGGCGCCGAGGACCGCGAGCTGGGCGCCGCGGGGTCGCAGCTGTCCACCGCCCCCGCCGAGGAGATCAACGTCCCCTCGCTGGGGCCGCTCGGCTGGGCCAGGTGGTTCTGGCGTCAGCTGACCTCGATGCGGGTCGCGCTGCTGCTGCTCTTCCTGCTCTCCCTGGGCGCGATCCCGGGCTCGCTGATCCCGCAGACCAGCATCGACCAGCTCAAGGTGCAGGACTTCAAGGACAAGCACCCGACGGTCACCCCGATCTACGAGAAGCTCCAGCTGTTCCACGTCTACAGCTCGGTGTGGTTCTCGGCGATCTACATCCTGCTGTTCATCTCGCTCATCGGCTGCATCGTGCCGCGCACCTGGCAGTTCGTGGGCCAGCTGCGCAGCCGCCCGCCGGGCGCCCCGCGCAAGCTCACCCGGCTTCCCGCCTACACCACCTGGCGCAGCGACGCCGAGCCGGAGAAGGTGCTGGAGGCGGCGCAGCGGATCATGAAGCGGAGGCGCTTCCGCAGCCAGCTCACGGGGAACGCGGTCGCCGCCGAGAAGGGCTACCTGCGCGAGGTCGGCAATCTCCTGTTCCACACCGCGCTGATCGTGCTGCTGGTCTCCTTCGCCGCGGGCCAGCTGTGGAAGACCGAGGGCAGCAGCCTGATCACCGAGGGCGGCGGCTTCTCCAACAGTCTGACCCAGTACGACGACATCAAGACGGGGCAGCTGTTCCAGAGCGAGGACCTGGCACCGTTCAGCTTCCAGCTGGACCGCTTCAACGCGACGTACGAGCGCAGCGGACCCCAGATGCGCACGCCGCGCACCTTCCGCGCCGATGTCACCTACTGGGACGGCGTCGACGGGAAGGCCCGCAAGTCCTCGATCAAGGTCAACGAGCCGCTGGAGATCCAGAATTACAAGGTCTTCCTGCTGAACCACGGCTACTCGCCGGTCGTCACGGTCCGGGACGGGCAGGGCGAGGTGGTGCACCAGGGGCCGGTGGTCGGGCTGCCGATCGACGGGGCCAACCTCACCGAGAGCATGGTGATCAAGCTCGGTGACTACCGCGACAAGAACGGCAAGCGCGACCAGGTCGCGTACCAGGGGCAGTTCCTGCCGACCTGGGTGCGCAGCAAGGGCATGTTCTCCCAGTTCCCGGCGCTGGACAATCCGGCACTGGTGCTGACGGCCTACCACGGCAGCCTCGGCATCGACGGCGGTACGCCGCAGAGCGTGTACCAGCTCGACAAGTCGCGGATGAAGCAGTACCTGGAGCCGGACGGGAAGACCAAGTTCGCCCGGGCGCTGGCACCGGGCGACACCATGAAGCTGCCGAACGGCGAGGGCACCCTCACCTTCGACGGCGTCAAGAGCTGGGCCAGCTTCCAGATCTCGCACAAGCCGGGTGACCAGACCGCCCTGCTGGGCGCCGTGGCGGCCCTGGTGGGCCTGGTCGGCTCGCTGTTCATCCAGCGCCGCCGGGTCTGGGTCCGCGCGGTGCGGGGGGCCGACGGCGCGACCGTCGTGGAGATGGCCGGACTCGGCCGCAGTGAATACGCCAAGCTCCCCGAAGAGCTGGCCGATCTGGCCGTCCGGCTCCAGACGGACGCGCCCCCCGCGGCAGAACCGGAATCCGGAGACACCGCAGAGCCTGCAGAACCCGCAGATCCCGCAGATCCCGCAGATCCCGCAGAAGGAGCGCGCGCGTGAACCTCGCGGCCGCAGCCAACGAAACTCTCGCCCACTACAGCAATGTGCTGATCTACACGGCGATGGCGGTCTACACCCTCGCCTTCCTCGCCCATATCGCCGAGTGGGTCTTCGGCAGCCGCAGCGCCGTGGGCCGCACCGCCGCCGCGATCACCCCCGAGACCGCGGCCGCCGACCGCGCCTCGGTGACGGTCCAGACCGCCGAGAAGGGCGGCGGCACCGCCGTCCTGGAGCGCCCGAAGGTCATCACCCGGTCCGCCCCGGGCAGCCGCGACGTCCCGGACGGGCCGGGCGCCGCGGGCGGCAGCGAGCAGGGCGACGTCTACGGCCGGATCGCGGTGGGCCTCACCGTACTGGCGTTCCTCACTCATGCCGGTGGTGTCCTCACCCGCGCGCTGTCCGTGGAGCGGGCGCCCTGGGGCAACATGTACGAGTTCTCCACGACCTTCGGCATGGTCGCGGTCGCCACATACCTCGTGCTGCTCGCGCTGCGGAAGAACGTCGGCTGGATCGGTCTGCCCCTGGTCACCACGATCCTCCTCGACCTCGGACTCGCTGTCTCTGTCTTGTACACCGACAGCGACCAGTTGGTTCCCGCCCTGCACTCCTACTGGCTGTGGATCCACGTCAGCTGCGCGATCATCTCCGGCGCCTCGCTGTACATGGGGGCCGTCTCCACGCTGCTCTACCTCTTCCGCGACCGCTACGAGGCGCAGCTCGAAGACCCCGAGCGCAAGCAGTACCGCCCGGGCGTCAAGTCCGTGCTGGCGCGGGTGCCGTCGGCGGCGTCGCTGGACAAGTTCGCGTACCGCATCAACGCCACGGTCTTCCCGCTGTGGACCTTCACGATCATCGCGGGCGCGATCTGGGCCGAGGCGGCCTGGGGCCGCTACTGGGGCTGGGACCCCAAGGAGGTCTGGTCCTTCATCACCTGGGTCGCCTACGCCTGCTACCTGCACGCCCGGGCCACCGCCGGGTGGAAGGGCCGCAAGGCCGCGTACCTCGCGCTGATCGCCTTCGCCTGCTACCTGTTCAACTACTACGGCGTGAACATCTTCGTCACCGGCAAGCACTCCTACGCCGGAGTCTGACCCGCCGGTTCACACCACCCCCGCCGCCCGCGCCGTCGGAAGTCAGGACGCCGCGGGCGGCGGTGTGTCGTCCGGGCCCTCGGCCTTGCGGCCCAGCTCGTCGCCGTCCTCAGGCCGCTCGCGCTGCTCCGGCCGCTCGCGCTGCTCAGGCCGCTCATCCGGCTCGGGCTGCTCATCGCGCCGACCCCGCTCGCCCAGCGACTTCAGGAACTCGGGGTTGTCGTCCGGGGCGACCCACTCGCGGCGCCGGACCTCGGTCGCCGCGGCCCGCTTGCGGCCCACCAGCAGCCAGGAGATCGATCCCACCACCGGGAACAGCAGGACGAGGATCGCCCACAGTGGCTTGGGGATGTAGCGGACGTCCCGCTCTTCGGTGGTGATGCAGTCGATGAACGCGTAGATGCTGAGTGCCAGCGGCACCAGAATCATCAGCACCCGGAGCATGAGGCGATCCCCCTGCGTGTGGTGTTCGGGGACCGGCCAGGCGGCCCCCAGTTACGGGACCAGGGTAGTGCGTACCGGATACTGGGACGCATGGCTTATGACGATCTTCGTTCCTTTCTGCGGGCGCTCGACAGGGAAGGCGACCTCAAGCGCGTCAAGGCCGAAGTCGATCCGTATCTGGAGATCGGCGAGATCGTCGACCGCGTCAACAAGGCGGGCGGTCCCGCGCTGCTCTTCGAGAACGTCAAGGGCGCGGCGATGCCGCTGGCCATGAACGTCTTCGGCACGGACCGCCGGCTCCTCAAGGCCCTGGGGCTGCGCTCGTACGACGAGATCAGCGAGAAGATCGGCGGACTGCTCAAACCCGAGCTGCCGCAGGGCTTCGTCGGGCTGCGCGAGGCGTTCGGCAAGCTCGGCTCCATGGCGCACGTACCGCCGAGGAAGGTGAAGGAGGCACCGGTCCAGGAGGTGGTGCTGACCGGTGACGACGTCGATCTCGACGCGCTCCCGGCGCTGTTCACCTGGCCCGAGGACGGCGGCTCGTTCTTCAACCTCGGCCTCACCCACACCAAGCACCCCGAGACCGGGGTGCGCAACCTCGGTCTCTACCGCCTCCAGCGCCATGACCGCCGCACCATCGGCATGCACTGGCAGATCCACAAGGACAGCCGCAACCACTACCAAGTCGCGGCCCGGCGCGGCGAGAAGCTGCCGGTCGCGATCGCCTTCGGCGCGCCGCCCGCCGTGACGTACGCGTCGACCGCGCCGCTCCCCGGTGACATCGACGAGTACCTGTTCGCGGGGTTCGTACAGGGCCGTCGGATCGAGATGGTCGACTGCAAGACCGTGCCGCTCCAGGTCCCGGCCGCCGCCGAGGTCGTCATCGAGGGCTGGCTGGAGCCCGGGGAGATGCTGCCGGAGGGCCCGTTCGGCGACCACACGGGCTTCTACACGCCCCAGGAGCCGTTCCCGGCGCTGACCATCGACTGTGTGACGATGCGCTCCCGCCCGCTGCTCCAGTCGATCGTGGTGGGCCGTCCGCCGACCGAGGACGGGCCGCTGGGGCGGGCGACCGAGCGGTTCTTCCTCCCGCTCCTCAAGATCATCATCCCGGACATCGTGGACTACCACCTCCCCGAGTCGGGCGGCTTCCACAACTGCGCGATCGTCTCGATCGACAAGAAGTACCCCAAGCACGCGCAGAAGGTCATGCACGCCATCTGGGGTGCCCACATGATGTCGCTGACCAAGCTGATCGTCGTGGTCGACGCCGACTGCGACGTACACGATCTGCACGAGGTGTCCTGGCGCGCTTTGGGGAACACCGACTACGCCCGCGATCTGAGCGTGGTCGAGGGCCCCGTCGACCATCTGGACCACGCCTCGTACCAGCAGTTCTGGGGCGGCAAGGCGGGCATCGACGCCACCGCCAAGTGGCCCGAGGAGGGCTACACCCGCGACGGCGGCTGGCCGCACATGGTCGAGTCCGATCCGGAGATCTCCGATCGGGTGACCCGACGCTGGAAGGAGTACGGGCTGTGAGGTCCGATGTCATGCTGGGATACAGCAGCGCGGAGGCGGGCTTTCTCCGCCACCGCGGAGGTGAACCGGAGTACGGGCTGTGAGTTCTGCCGCTGCCGCCGTCCCTCAGCCCGGCCGCACCAGGGCCTTTCTGCGCCTGGTGATGATCGAGCACTCCGTCTTCGCGCTGCCCTTCGCGTACACCGCCGCGCTGACCGCGATGCTGCTGCGGGACGAGCGCGTCCACTGGATCGAGCTGCTGCTGATCACCGTCGCCATGGTGGGCCTGCGTACCTTCGCGATGGCCGCCAACCGGATCATCGACCGCGAGATCGACGCGCGGAACCCCCGGACCGCCTCCCGCGAGCTGGTCACCGGCGCGGTCTCGGTGCGCACCGCCTGGACCGGGGCGCTGGTCGCGCTCGTCGTCTTCCTGGGCGCCGCCGCGCTGCTCAATCCGCTCTGCCTGGCGCTGGCGCCGGTCGCCGTCGTCCCGATGGTGGTCTATCCGTACGGCAAGCGGTTCACCGACTTCCCGCACGCCATCCTGGGCCTGGCCCAGGCCATGGGCCCGATCGGGGCCTGGATCGGGGTCACCGGGGAGTGGTCGTGGGACGCGGTGATCCTGGGCCTCGCGATCGGCATCTGGATCGGCGGGTTCGACCTGATCTACGCCTGCCAGGACGTGGCCGCCGACCGGGAGCACGGGGTGCGGTCCGTACCGGCGCGTTTCGGCATCGCGGGGGCGCTCCACGGGGCGCGCGCCTGCCATGTGCTCACCACGCTGCTGCTGGTCTGGTACGCGCTGGCCACCGGCGCCGGTGCCTTCTTCTGGCTGGGTCTGGTGATCGTGGCGGCGGCGTTCGCGTACGAGCACACGATCGTGCGCCCGGACGATCTCTCCCGCCTGAACCGCGCCTTCTTCACGGTGAACGGCTTCATCGGAATCGCCCTGTTCTGCTGCGCTCTGCTCGACCTGGTGGTGCGGGGCCTCGGCCCGTGAGACCCGCCGGATAGGCTCGGTGTGTGGAGCCGCCGCCCGGGCCGAACAGGCCGCACGAAGAAGTGAGCAGACGCCGGCCCTGGGTGGTCGGTGTGTCCGGCGCGTCCGGGACGCCGTACGCCGCCTCGGTTCTACGCGCGCTGCTGTACGCGGGGGAGGCCGTGGACCTGGTGATCAGCCGGGCCTCGCGGCTGACGCTGCTCGATGAGACGGGGATCGGATTCCGGGACGCGCACTGGCGGGAGGATCTGCGGCGCTGGCTGGCGCGCGGCGCGGACGGTACGCCCGACGCCTTCGACGTCCCCGTGGACTCGGCGGACGTCCGCCACTGGGCGGCCGGGGACCTGGCCGCCGGGCCGTCCTCGGGCAGCTACGAGGCCAAGGGGATGCTGATCGTCCCCGCGAGCACCGCGTGTGTGGCGGGGGTCGCGCTGGGGCTCTCGAAGGATCTGCTGCAGCGGGCCGCGAGCGTGACGCTCAAGGAGCGGCGCAGGCTCGTGGTGGCGGTGCGGGAGACCCCGCTGAACGGGCAGACGCTGCGGCATCTGGTGACGCTGGACGAGGCGGGCGCCGTGGTGCTGCCTGCCTCGCCGGCGTTCTACGCGGGCGCGACGCACATCCAGGATCTGGTGGACTTCGTCGCGGGGCGGGCGCTGGACGCGGCGGGGGTGCCGCACAAGCTGTACCGCCGGTGGGAGGGGGAGCTCGGTGGAGACCGGGGACCGGAGACCGGCTAGGGGAGTGGCTAGCGCGTCCAGCGCTTCCTGGCGCGGGCGGCGCGCGCCGCGACGACGGCCGCGCGGCGGGCCGTGCGGGACACGGGACGGTCGGGGTTGCGGACCACGGCACGCGAGCGGCTGGCCAGTTCCCGCAGCTCCAGCATGCGGGCTTCGAGACCTTCGATCGTGTACACGGTGAGTTCTCATCTCCTGAGGTAACAGGCCGAACGCCTAGATGATTTACAGGACTTGTGGTCCTGATGCCTTAGATTCTACATGTAAAGTCGCTCTAACCCTGAATAATGGAAGGCGCACGGCATATGGACGCGGTGGACAGGCAGCTCATCCAGGCCCTGCGGGAGAACGGCAGGGCCTCGTACGCGGAGCTGGGCAGGCTCGTCGGCCTCTCCGGGCCGAGCGTGACGGACCGGATCAACCGCCTGGAGGCGGCCGGTGTGATCACCGGCTATCGCGCGACCGTGGACGCGGCCTCCCTGGGCCTCGGAGTCACCGCCCTCATCGGCCTCCAGCTCTCCGACGCCGCCGACCACGAGGACGTGGCGCAGCGGCTGCGCGACCTCGCCGAGATCGAGGACTGCTGGTTCATCGCGGGCGACGACTCGTACATGCTCAAGGTGCGCGCCTCGAACGTGGACGGTCTGGAGCGCACCGTCCGCAGACTGTCCCTGACCAAGGGCGTGGCCCGGACGCGCAGCACGATCGTGCTCTCCACGAAGTGGGAGAACCGGGTCGGGGAACTTCCCGAGGACGTCGAGGCGTAGTCTCGGCGAAGGCCGACACCGGCACGACGACGTAGGGCCAGACGCATGGGAGGCGGCCGTCGCATGAGCGCAGCGACACACGATGTGGGTTTCAAGCGGGAGTTGGAGCAGAAGGTTCTCGCGGGCGAGCGGCTCACCCGTGAGGACGGTCTCGCCCTGTACGAGTCCGACGACCTGGCCTGGCTGGGCGGGCTCGCCCATGAGGTGCGCACCCGCAAGAACGGCGACGTCGTCCACTTCAACGTCAACCGTCACCTCAACATGACGAACGTGTGCACCGCGTCCTGCGCCTACTGCTCCTTCCAGCGCAAGCCGGGGGAGAAGGACGCCTACACGATGCGCATCGAGGAGGCCGTCCGGCTCGCCAAGGCGATGGAGAACGACAAGCTCACCGAGCTGCACATCGTCAACGGGCTGCACCCCACCCTGCCGTGGCGCTACTACCCGCGGTCGCTGAAGGCGCTCAAGGAGGCGCTGCCCGCCGAGGTGTCGCTGAAGGCCTTCACCGCCACCGAGATCCACCACTTCGAGAAGATCTCCGGCATGTCCGCGTCCGAGATCCTGGACGAGCTGATCGACGCCGGTCTGGAGTCGCTGACCGGTGGCGGCGCGGAGATCTTCGACTGGGAGGTCCGGCAGCACATCGTCGACCACGACACCCACTGGGAGGACTGGTCGCGCATCCACCGGCTGGCGCACGAGAAGGGCCTCAAGACCCCGTGCACCATGCTGTACGGGCACATCGAGGAGCCCCGGCACCGGGTGGACCACGTGCTGCGGCTGCGTGAGCTGCAGGACGAGACCGGCGGTTTCCAGGTCTTCATCCCGCTGCGCTACCAGCACGACTTCGTGGACATGCGGGACGGCAAGGTCCGCAACCGGCTGCAGGCGCGCACCTCCATGGCGACCGGCGCGGAGGCGCTGAAGACCTTCGCGGTCTCCCGGCTGCTGTTCGACAACGTCCCGCACGTCAAGGTCTTCTGGGTGATGCACGGGGTGCAGACCGCGCAGCTCGCCCTCAACCACGGCGCGGACGACATGGACGGCTCGGTCGTCGAGTACAAGATCACGCACGACGCGGACAACTACGGCACGCCGAACAAGCTGACCCGTGACGATCTGCTCGACCTGATCCGGGACGCGGGCTTCACGCCGATCGAGCGCAACACCCGGTACGAGACGATCCGCGAGTACGAGGGCCCGGACCCGGCCCGGCGCGAGTCGCCGCAGCCGATGCGGGTGTGACCGCCTCATGCCGCTGAGATTCGACCTCGACCCCGAGACCACCCCTGAGCTGCTGGACTCCATCCGTACGCTCTGGGCCGACGTCTCGAACGCGGGCGGCGCGGTCGGCTTCGTGCCGCCGGTGACCGCGGAGGACGTACGTCCCGAGCTGATCAAGCACCTCGCCGCGATGACGGAGGGGCGCACCCGGCTGCTCGTCGGCCGGGACGAGAGCGGCGCGGCGGCCGCGACCGCCTTCTTCACCTTCAACACCCACCGGCTGATGCGGCACTGGTGCTGGCTCTACACCGTGATGGTGCACCCCTCCCACCAGGGCAAGGGATACGGCCGCGAGCTGATGGCCGCCGCGGAGGACGCCGCGCGGGGGATGGACGGCATCCGGGGGATACGGCTCACCTGCCGGGGCGGCACCGGCGTGGACCGGTTCTACGCGGGGTGCGGCTACAAGGAGGTCGGCCGGGTGCCGGGGGCGATCAAGGTCGCGGACGACGACTACCGCGACGACGTCACCATGTGGCTACCGCTGCACTGATCTCCGTGGAACCGACCGCCGCTGAATTGATCAGAAACCGGGCGTGATTCACTGGGAGGGCAGGAACTTCCAGGAGAAAGAGGACCCCGCCGTGTCCCTCAAGCCGAGCGCCACGTTCCGCTACACCAGCATGCGCCTGGGGATCTTCGTCGGCTGCTTTCTGGTCATGTGGGCCCTGGTCTACTTCGGCGTGGTCCCCGCGGGCCTCGGCGCCTCCAACCTGTTCTGGGTCGTGCTGCTCGCGCTGATCGTCTCCGCTCCGCTCAGCTTCATCCTGCTGCGCAAGCAGCGCGAGGCGATGGCGGCGCAGGTCGCCGACCGCGTGGACCGGGCCAAGGAGCGGCTGGCGGCCAGCCAGAGCCAGGAGGACAGCGCGCAGAGCGGCGCGCAGAGCGGCGCGGCGCAGAGCGGTGCGCAGAAGCCCGCGCAGGACGGCGTGTAAGCCTCCTCACACCTCACACACGTTTCCGACGCCCCTTGGGCCAGCAGTCGCTGGCACAGGGGGCGTTGAGCTGTTTCCGGCCACCCGTACCGGCCCGGGGCGGGTCCGAAAGGTCAAAGATTTTCTTTGGGTTCCCCAAAGACGCGGTGTTAATGTACTTGTCATGAAGACAGCAGCCGCGCCCCGTATCGCAGCGAGCGTTCCGCTCGTGGCGCGCCTGCACATCGATCTTTGCCGCTGTCGGTCCGCGGCCTGTCGACGCCGCTGACCTTCTCTCGTACAGCGGCCGGAGATCCCGTACGGACTCCTGGCTCTTTCTCGCCCTCTTACCTCCCCCGGAGTGTGTCCGTTGTCGTCCCTCCCCGAGACGTCCGAGAGGACGTCGTCCTTCCGCCTGCCCAAGGTGCCGTTCTGGGCGCAGATCCTGCTGGGTCTCGTCCTCGGTGTGGTGCTCGGCTGGGTCGCCCGCAGCGGCGACGTCGGCTGGCTGGTCACCACGCTCGACAAGGTCGGCTCGACCTTCGTCCAGCTGCTGAAGCTCGCCGTCGCCCCGCTGGTCTTCTTCGCGATCCTGATATCGATCACGAACCTGCGGAACGTCAGCAACGCCGCCCGGCTGGCCACCCGCACCCTGCTGTGGTTCATGGCCACCTCGCTCATCGCGGTCGCCATCGGTCTGGCCATCGGCCTGCTCACCAACCCGGGCGCGGGTACCGGCCTGACCGCCAAGGACGGCTCCAAGCCGGACCACGCCGGGTCCTGGCTGGACTTCCTCACCGGCATCGTGCCGACGGACGTCATCACGCCGTTCACCGAGCTGCAGGTGCTGCAGATCGTCTTCCTGGCCGCCGTCGCGGGCGTCGCCGCCCTGCAGCTCGGCGAGAAGGCGCAGCCGATCCTCACCCTGAGCCAGTCGGTGCTGGAGCTGCTGCAGAAGGCCCTGTGGTGGGTCATCCGGCTGGCCCCGCTGGGCACCGTGGGGCTCATCGGCTCGGCCATCGCCGAGTACGGCTGGGACCTCATCGGCAAGTACGCGACCTTCACCGCCGACGTCTACATCGGCTGCGCGCTGGTGATGTTCGGCGTCTACCCGCTGCTGCTGGCGACCGTCGCCAAGGTCAACCCGCTGAGCTTCTTCAAGGGCGCCTGGCCCGCGATCCAGCTGGCCTTCGTCTCCCGCTCCTCGGTCGGCACCATGCCGGTCACCCAGCGGGTCACCGAACGCCTGGGCGTGCCCAAGGAGTACGCGTCCTTCGCGGTGCCCTTCGGCTCGACCACCAAGATGGACGGCTGCGCCTCCATCTACCCGGCGCTCGCCGCGATCTTCATCGCCGAGATCTTCGGCGTGCACCTCGGCATCGGTGACTACCTGCTGATCGCCTTCGTCTCGGTCATCGGCTCCGCCGCCACGGCCGGTCTCACGGGCGCGACGGTCATGCTCACCCTGACCCTCTCCACCCTCGGCCTCCCCCTGGAGGGCGTCGGCCTGCTGATGGCCATCGACCCGGTCCTGGACATGATGCGGACGGCCACGAACGTCGCCGGACAGGCCCTGGTCCCGGTCCTGGTCTCGGCCCGCGAGAAGATCCTCGACCACGACGCCTACGCCCACGCCACCTCGTCGCCCCTGGACGACGACCGCGACGAGGCGGCGGCCACCGAGCCGGAGCGTCAACTGGCCACCGTGTAGCCCTCGGTGGCGGCGCGCCGCCACTGCAGACCGGTACGCCTGTGCCCCCGGAGTCTCAATGAGGCTCCGGGGGCACTTTTTGATCACAGAGTGCTGCATTGCTGTCAATTTCTTTCACGCTATGTGTTATCCAGTGTTACGGCGCTAATATGTGATTCGTGTACATGCGGTCATACGGGGGGAACGCGCATGCCTGACACCACAGCGGGGAAATCATTGCGATCCGCGCGTGACATGATCGAAAAAGCGATCCGGGAGATGGCGGACAAGGGCGTACTGCCGAAACCCGGCGCCGAGAAGGGCGTTGTCGGCAAAATCGCGCTGCGCCACATCCTGAAGATGATCGATGTCGCGATCGCGGCTATGGAGGCGCCGCCGGAATCCGACTCGATCGTCGTGTACGGGATCCTCGCCGAGGAGTGCGAGCCCGTTCTGGGGCTGCCGTCGAGTGATGTCTTCAGCGCGCTGGTCGAGTTGTGCGGTGAGCCGCACGGGTCGGCCATCCGGCCGGAACTGCCCCGGGCGAAGCCGTCGGTGATCGAGACGCTTCGCCGGGAGATCATCGCGGTGACCGTCGAATACCGGGCGCGGCCCGGGGAGACGGGGGTGCGGATCATCGAGATGCTGTACGGCGCCGATCGGCAGAAGGTGCGGCGCAAGCGCATCAAGCAGGAGATCGACTGGGGCGACATACCCGAGGAAGTGCGCGCGCGGATCATTCGTGACGATGACGAGGGCGTCACCCTGAGTCTTCCTTTGGGGAGGGCTTGATGGTTTTCTTCATTCCTCTGATCATCATGGCCATCGGGCTGGTCATGTGGAATCGGATCATGGTCTGGGCCCGGGATCAGCTCTTTCCCTGGGTGAACGAGAACGTTCCCTGGATGTCCGACACGGTGAAGCTCGCATTCACCGCGCTGGACAAGTACGCCACCGCCATCCGCAGAAATGTGAAGGCGGCCTGGAAGGAACTGCGGTCCTATCTGCTCGAACAGGTCGTCGAGTTCGAGAAGGGGACGGCCCCGAACACCTACCTGCGGCGCATGACCGCGCTGATGAAGAGCCAGCTGAGCAGTGACGCGCCGGTCAGGCGGATCGTGGTCGAGGAGGACGTCGCCTGGGACGACCTTCCCGAGAAATACCGTCAGTCGCTGGTGGCGGGCGACGGCGGGAGTTACCGCATGGACGTGACCAGGATGCGCGACCAGGAACTCGAAGAATGACCCGCAGAGGAAGAAACGGGCATATGTCGCTGTGGTGGTGGACGGGCGTCGGTGTAGTGGTGGTGGCGGTGGCCCTGGTCGCGTCGCGGCTATGGCCGCGGTCCGCCGGGCGCGCGGGAGGCGGCCGTCTCACCGCCGTCGTGCTGGCCGCCCTGGCCGAGGACTGGGCGGCGCGCATGGACGCGCACCCCGATGACATCCGGGCCGCCGTTCTCGGCTCCGGATCCGCCGGGCTGGGCGCCCGGCTCGGCTCGGAAGTGCGGGAGGTGGAGGTCGTGTTCAGCAGACCCGCTACCGGGCGGTCGGACGCGCACACCGTCGTCCGCTGCGTATTCGGGAATCCCGAAAGCGCTCTGGTGACCGAGACCGTCACCGGCTGGGACGACATTCCCGACGATGTCCGCGCGGAACTCATCCGTCAGGAAGCCGACGAGGTCAGCCGCCGCTGGACCGTGGCGAGCTGACACACACTGATACGGGGGGCAGTGCATGGACGAGGGACGGAACACGGTGCCGCGGCGCTGGGCGTTCACCGATTCCGGCGGCGGGGCAGCCGGAACGGCGACGGCGACCGCGACGAAGACCACGACGACCACCAGGACCATGACCGCACGGCGTGCTGAACGGGCCGGAGAATCCCCGGAGACGGGATCGCCGGAAGCGGTCGACTTCCGGGTGGAGCAGCCCGCCCGTACGTTCGGCGATCTCGTCCTCGCGGAGGTGGTGCGACGGCGCGTCGACACCGCGCTGAACGTGGTCGCGCACCGGGACGTGCTGTTCAAGGAATGGAACCTGGCCGCGATTTCCCCGCACCGCGGCGGCGCGGTGGTGAGCCTGTACGGCCCGCCCGGTACGGGGAAATCCGCGTGCGCGGAGGCCATCGCCCACCGGCTCGGCCGCCCGTATCTCCGGGTCAGCTACGCCCAGATCGAATCCCGTTATGTCGGGGAGACGCCGAAGAACATCGTGCGCTGTTTCGCCGAGGCCCGTCGGCACGACGCGGTGCTCATCTTCGAGGAGGCGGACTCCATTCTCGGGCGGCGGCTGAGCCGGGTCACCCAGAGCGCCGACCACAGCGTCAATGTGTCCCGCTCGGTGATGCTCACCGAACTGGACCATTTCGACGGTGTCGTCGTCTTCACGACCAACTTCCCGGAAAACTACGACGTGGCGTTCGTCCGGCGGATCCTGGCCCATATCCGGCTGGAACTCCCCGACCTCGCCGCGCGGCGCGACCTGTGGACGAAGCTCCTCCCGAAGGAACTGCCGCTGCACCCCGAGGTCACCGCCGACATCCTGGCGGCCGAATCGGAGGGCATGGCCGGTGGCGACATCGTGAACGTCATCATGGCCGCCGCCGCGGCGGCCGTGGCCCGCAGCGGAGAGCGGCGCGTGGTCGAACTCGCCGATCTCCGCGACGAACTGGCCGCCTCGGCGCGGGCGCGGCGCGAGGTGGGGAACCCGCCCTCGTCGCCGCGCCTGGTGGCCTGGGAGGACGTGCCCCAGCCCGGCTCAGAGACGGGCGAGGGGGCGGGTCAGCAGGGGTAGCGCGCGGTCCAGTTCGCGCTCCCAGTACGGCCAGGTGTGGGTGCCGGGGCCGTAGAGCCGGGCGGTGAGGGCCAGGCCGCGGGCCCGGGCGCGGCGTACGTAGTCCTCGGCCATCGGCCAGAGGCTCTTCTCGGTGGGGTCGACGGGACGGTCCGCCGGGTCCAGCGGCCCGGGGGTGCCGTCGCCGCAGGAGACGTACACCGGGTAGCCGCGGGGGAGCCGGGTCAGCTGGGTGTACGGGTCGTGGGCCGCCCAGATCGCGGACTGGGCCGTGGGGTCGCCCCACAGGGCGGTCGGGTCGGCGCCGTACCGCTGCACGATGCCCTGGACGCCGGCCGGGCTCCGCAGGGGGTGGATGACGCCGCTGAACGAGGCGGCCGCGCGGAAGAGGCGGGGGTGGCGGGCCGCGTAGGACAGGGCGCCGAAGCCGCCCATCGACAGGCCCGCGATCGCCCGGCGGCCGTTGCCGCGCAGCGTGCGCTCCACCAGCGGGCGCACCTCGCCGAGGTGGAAGGTCTCCCAGGCGGGCGGGCCGTACGCGCCGCCGTTCCACCAGTTGGAGTAGAAGCCGGAGGGGCCGCCCTCGGGGGACACCACCAGGGCGGGGAGGGACGCGGTCAGCCCCTCGACGTCGGTGTTGAGGGTCCAGGCCTGCCAGCCCGGACCGGGGTCGCAGCAGCCGTGCAGCAGGTAGAGGACCGGCCAGCGGCGGTGCGGGCGGCGGTCGTAGCCGCTGGGCAGCAGGACCCGGGCGTGGCCGTCGCGGCCGAGGGCGGGGGAGTCGATCGTCAGGTCGAGGACGCGTTCGCTGACGCGGTCGGCGGCGGTGATGCGCGCCTGGTCGGTATCGGCGCTGCGGGAGCGGGCCTCGGCCGGGCGGGAGCGGGCCTCGGCCGGGGTGGGGAGCAGGGGCGCGGCGGCCAGTGCGGCGAGCGCGGCGGCGGCGCGGCGGCGGGAGGGCATCGTTCGTATCTCCTTCGCTCGGTGCGTGCGGAGCTGAACGGGGCGTTGCGCGTGCGCTGTTGACACTGTGAAGGGGGCGGCGAGCCGTGACAAGAGTGAGGTGCCGAGCACGTGATCTTCGTCGTGCTCCGCCGTAGGCTGGTGAGGGTAAGAGGTGTGCGGGGGCACTGGCTTAAAGGGGGCGGTCCACGTGGGCGGGGTGACGAGGAGCAAGCGCGTACCGCGGGTGGTGCGGGAGCAGCAGATGCTGGACGCGGCGGTGCGGGCCTTCGCGCGGTGCGGCTACCAGAACGCCTCGATGGACGACATAGCCGAGCTGGCCGGGGTGTCCAAACCGCTCGTCTATCTCTACCTCAACTCGAAGGAAGAGCTGTTCGCGGCGTGCCTCCGGCGGGAGGCGGCGTCGCTGGTGGCCGCGGTGCGGGGCGCGGTCGAGCGGGGCGCGCCGCCGGACCGTCAGCTGTGGAGCGGGCTGAGCGGCTTCTTCGCGCACACCTCCCGGCACCCGGACGGATGGGCGCTGCTGCACGTCCAGGCGCGGACGCACGGTCACCCTTATGCGCACGAGGTGGCGGCGATGCGTACGGAGATCGTGGCGTTCGTGACCCAGCTGATCGCGGCGGCGGCGCGGAAGGGCGCGCGGGAGCGGCGGCTGGCGGCCGCCGAGGTGTCCGGGCTCGCGCACGCGCTGGTCGGGGCGGCCGAGTCGCTGGCGGACTGGGCGGGAGACACGGAGCGGCCGGACGGCCGCCCCTCGGCCCAGGAGGCGGCGGCCACCCTCATGAACTTCGCCTGGGCGGGCCTCGGGAACCTGCTGCGCGGACAGGACTGGTCGCCCGCCCGGTAGACGCTTACGGGGCTGGCTACCTACGGGACCGGCGCGTCAGCCGATCCGCGCCCGCGCGTACAGCGCCGCCGGGTCCGCCGCGCGGGACACCGCCGAGGGGTGTACGTCCCGCTGGGACTCCGGATGCCTGACGCCCTCCCGCCAGGACGCGGACGGGTCCGTTCCGCTGTCCGAGCCCGCCTTGTCCGGTGCCAGGTCGAGCGGCAGGAAGTTGGACGGCGCGGTGTGCCAGCCGTCCGGTGCCACCCGGGTGGCCAGGAGGTACGTACGCCCGGGCAGCAGCGCCGGGGCCTCGCCCACCACCACCCGCTGGCGCCGCAGCGGATCGTCGCCGCCCTCCTGGGCGACCCGTACGTTTCCGGACACCTCGCCCTTCAGGGTGGACTGGACCTCGACCCGGTACGTCGTCCACAGCAGCCGGTCGCCGTCGGTGCGCCGGACCCCCTCGCGGGCGGTGACCTTGCCGATGAAGACGTCATCGGCCCAGCCCGAGGCCAGCCCGGGCGTGTCCAGCCGCACCGCGTAGGTGGGGTGGAGCCGCGTACTGCCGTACGGGACCTCGAACCAGGCCGCCGCCGCGCCGCCCACCGCCGCCAGGGCCGTGGCCAGCGCGATCGTCCCGGTACGGAGGCTCATGAGCCCCACACGGCCCGGTACGCGGTGATGTCGGAGGCCGCGGGGGCGAAGGCGGTGCGGGTGTCGTTGCAGTACATGACGGCACCGGGGGCGGAGCGATGGCCCAGCCGGAGGGCGTGGCCCAGTTCATGGGTGACGACGCCGCGCTTCACGTCGGCCGGGTACGCGCCGAGGAAGTGGTCGTTGAGGACGATGTCGTCGGAGCCCAGCTCATGGGACTCCCACAGCCCCGACCAGCCGATGTCGGCGCGGTCGACGTCGGTCGCGTCGACGTCCGCGTAGGCCGTGCCGGTGTGCGGCTTGATCTCGACCCTGCCCAGGGCGTTCCAGCTGTCCCGGGCCCGTGTCCACTCCGCGGTGTACTTGGTGTGGAGGCTGTACGTCAGCTCCGAACCGTCCACGGAGCCGGTCGTGTTCGGGTCGTCCGGGCAGTCGGCGGCGAGGGCCGGGGGCGCGGGCAGCCCCGCGCACAGCCCGGCGGTCAGGGCCGCGCTCACCGCGATGCGTATACACCGCCGGGCGAAACGGGCGCCATTACATCGACCCACGTCCGCAAACCCCTCGTTCGTGTGAGGCCCGAGAGCTTCAACGTACGAGGGGCCGCGGGGCGCCGCATGCGCACAGGTCCTCCCGGGGGAACCGGAGGCCCTTGTTCATGCCCGTGGTTCAGGTGCCGCAGTTGCCGCCCGCGGGCTGGTCGCCGAACCGCGCGCCGAGCCATGCCAGGGCGGGCGGGATACCGGTGATCGCGGTCGTCACATGGTCGCCGGGATGGCTCTTCCACTCCACCGGCGCGCCCTTCTCGCACCACCGGGTGCGCAGTTCCGCGCCGACCTGGTACGGAATCAGCTCGTCCGCCGTGCCCTGGTAGAGGTAGACCGGATGGTCGGGGGCGCGGTCGCCCAGATAGGAGGCGCGCAGCGCGAGCTGCCAGAGCGGTGAGGCCAGCGGATCCCGGACGGTCACCTCGGACAGGTTCGTGAAGAGCCCGGCGATGGTGCTGATGGAGACGCAGTTGTTCCGCATGAAGGCGACGTCGTCCTTGCCCTTCTGGTTGAGGTAGGAGTCCAGCGCCAGTTCGGGGAAGGCGGCGTCCTGTCCGGCGAGCGCCATCAGGGCGAGCCCGGCGCCCGCGCCGCCGTCGTTGTAGTCGAGGGTGGCGGGCAGATCGGCGGGGACGCCCCCGGCGACCGTGCCCTTCACCCGCAGCTCGGGTGCGTACGAGGCACGCAGCTGGGCGGCCCACCCGGCGGCCTGGCCGCCCTGCGAGTAGCCCATGATCCCGACCGGGCCGTCCGGTGCGAGGCCCGCCTCGGGGAGCCGCTGCGCGGCGCGCGCCATGTCCAGCAGGGCGTGCCCCTCGGACCGGCCGACCGTGTAGGTGTGGTCGCCGGGGGTGCCCAGGCCCTCGTAGTCGCTGACGGCGACGGCCCAGCCGCGGCGCAGCGCGAGGTCGATCAGCTGGCCCTCGGAGCTGGTGCCCTGCGGGAAGCGGCCGGAGGCCGCGCAGCCGTCGGCGAGGCCCACGGCGCCCATGCCCCAGGTGACGAGCGGGCGGGGGCCGGTCTTGCCGTCGTCGGGGACGATGACGGTGCCGGAGACGGTGTTCGCCGTGGACCGGGCGGTGGTGGAGCGGTAGGTGATCTTCCAGGAGCGGGTGGTGACCGGCGCGCCGGGCACGGCGCGGAACGAGGTCGGGGACTTGGTGACGATGTCACCGGGCCTGCCCTGGGTGGTGGCGGTCCGGGTGGTGTCGGTCGTGGCCATGGCCGGTGCGGTCGGCAGCGCGGCCGGCAGGGCCAGCGCGGTGAGGGTGGCGAGCACGGTGGTGCGGGTGCGCATACGGCTCTCCCAACGGGGCGATGGTGCTGCGGTGCTGTGAGGAGGACCGTAGAGACAAAAGGGGCGGGTGTTGCTGATCGGAGCGCTCAGATTCGCTGGCCTCATGCCTCATCAGGTCTCACGAGGTCTCAGGTAGGCCTCACCAGGCCTCACCCGGCCTGTCCGGCGCGGGGTCTGGCACCCGGCCGTGCGGCCGTACGTCAGCCGGTAGGCGCCCGGGGTCATCCCCGTCCAGCGCCGGAACGCCCGGTGGAACGCGGCGCCCTCGGAGAAGCCCAGCCGCACCGCCAGTTCCTCGATCGGCTCCCCGGTCTCCCGCAGGCCGCCGATCGCCGCGTCCCGCCGCACCTGGTCCTTGAGCCGCTGGAAGGAGGTGTCCTCCTCGTCCAGCCGCCGGCGCAGCGTCGCGGGACTGACCGCGAGCCGGGCCGCGACCTCGCGCAGGTCCGGCAGCCGTCCGGCGCGGCGGCCACCCGGCCCGCCGCCGGTCCGCAGGCCCCCGGCGAGCGCGTGGCGCACCTGCTCGGCGACGGTCGTGCCGTACTCGGGGCGGCCGAGCAGCCCGACGGGCGCGCGGCGCAACAGCGCCTGGAGGGACGCCTCGTCCTGGATCACGGGCGCGGACAGCCAGCGGGGATCGAACCCGGCCGCCGTACGGTCCCCGCCGAAGCGCGGGACGCAGTCGAACAGCTGCTCGTACTCGTACGCCGCCGCGGGCGGGGGCGCGGGGTGGGCGAACTGGGTCCACAGCAGCGGGATCCGACGTCCGATCAGCCAGCCCGCGAGCCGGTGCCAGATGAGCATCAGCCATTCGGCGACGATCTGGCTCTCGTGGCGGGTGCGTAACCGCCCGTGGATGCCGAACACCGCCTCGCCGCTGTCGCTGCCCTCGCCGCCCTCGCCGCGCTCCAGCGCCAGGTCGGGTCCGCCGGGGAAGAGCCGGTAGAAGCGCGCGCCGCGCTCCAGGGCGGTGCCGAGGTCGGGGCAGCCGATCGAGGCGTAGCACATCATGGCGAACGTGCCGGGTCTGCTGCGCGCACAGCCGAGCCCCAGGAACTCGTCCCCGGTGGCCCGGTGCAGGGCGCGCACCAGCCGGGCGAACTGCTCGGGGGAGAAGCGCGCGCGGTCGTCGCCGAGCAGCAGCGGCGGTATCCGGGCCCGCTGGAGCAGCGGCGCGGTGTCCACGCCCAGCCGCTGCGCGCCGTGCACCGCGGCCCGTACGTGATGCACCGTGACCGTTCGCCGCCCCCGACTCGTGGTCCACCCCATGGCCGAAACGGTAGCCCGATCGGGTGCGCGATGTCGACGGTGCGTCGTTGTTCGGTAACGCAGGGTGAGGCTTGGGGTTTCGCTTTCGAAAGGAAATGAACGGTCCGTGAATAAGGAAAGCCGGAAAAGGCAGGAGCCCCGCTGCCCCGCGGATGCGGGGAGCAGGGCTCCTTGGGTACTGCTAACTCAGACCGCGCTGACGTTCTCAGCCTGCGGGCCCTTCGGGCCCTGGGTGACGTCGAAGGTCACGGCCTGGTTCTCCTCCAGGGAGCGGAAGCCAGACGCGTTGATCGCGGAGTAGTGAACGAAGACATCGGGGCCGCCGCCGTCCTGGGCGATGAAGCCGAAGCCCTTCTCGGCGTTGAACCACTTGACGGTTCCGGTAGCCATAAAGCCCTCCTTGGGCCAAAGGGTTGCCCTGCTCCAGAACCTGCAAGAAGTCTGAAAACTACAAAAGCCCGCGGTTACATGCTCCGCAGGCTCTGTACTGCAAGGGAAACCAAACTGCAACTTGCGGCGAGCCTAGCACGCTCCGTGTCCAGGGGGAAAGAGCCGAAGATCACGAATACGGAGGGTTTCCGGAGCGCGCGGGCGGGACAGGAACGCAGGTCGAGCCCGTGGCGCCGCGAGATATCGGGCCATCCGGGTCACCCCCGCCGCCGGTTCGCGGGAAGAGCGGGGCTAGCCTCCGGTTGTGGACAATTCACCGAGTTCCCCCTCGCGGAGTACACCGGACGCCGCCGAAAGCGTCATCCCCAGCTCCCTGGGACGCCGCGACCGACCGAGGGTCGGCCACATCCAGTACCTCAATTGCGTACCGCTGTATTGGGGTCTCGCCAGGACCGGTTCGCTCCTCGACTTCGAGCTGACCAAGGCCTCGCCCGACGCGCTCAACGACCAGCTGGTCGCGGGTGACCTCGACATCGGCCCGATCAGCCTCGTCGAGTATCTGCGCAACGCCGACGACCTGGTGGCGCTGCCCGATATCGCGGTGGGCTGCGACGGGCCCGTGATGTCGTGCGTGATCGTCTCGAAGGTGCCGCTGGAGCAGCTGGACAAGGAGCGCGTCGCGCTCGGTTCGGCCTCGCGGACCTCCGTACGCCTGGCCCAGCTGCTGCTCGCCGAGCGGTACGGGATCGAACCCGACTACTACACCTGCCCGCCCGACCTCAGCCTGATGATGCAGGAGGCCGACGCGGGGGTGCTGATCGGCGACGCCGCGCTGCGGGCCAACCTCCACCACGCCCCGAAGCTGGGCCTCCAGGTCCATGACCTGGGGCAGATGTGGAAGGAGTGGACCGGGCTCCCGTTCGTCTTCGCCGTCTGGGCCGCCCGCCGTGAGTACCTGGAGCGCGAGCCGGAGATCGTGCGCGAGGTGCACCGGGCGTTCCTGGAGTCCCGGAACCTGTCCCTTGAGGAGGCGGGCAAGGTCGCCGAGCACGCCGCGCGCTGGGAGGACCTGGAGGCGTCGGTGCTGGAGCGCTACTTCACCACCCTCGACTTCTCGCTGGGGGCGAAGCAGCTGGCGGGTATCGCCGAGTTCGCCCGGCTGACCGGCCCGACGACCGGCTTCCCGGCGGACGTCCGGGTGGATCTGCTGGACGCCCCCACGGTGAACGGCTAGCCGGACCGGACCGGACCGGCTAGCGGACCGGACAGGGCCTAAGCTGGGGCGGCGCAGTCGAGGGGGAGGCACATGCAGCCGCTGGGAGCGGAGGACCCGCAGGTCATCGGGGCGTACCGGCTACTCGGACGGCTTGGTTCCGGCGGCATGGGTGTGGTGTATCTGGGCCGCAGCGCGGGCGGGCGCACGGTTGCGGTGAAGGTGGTGCACGCGCAGTTCGCGCTCGACGAGCAGTTCCGCGCGCGCTTCCGGCGCGAGGTGGACGCCGCGCGCCGGGTCGGTGGCTCCTGGACCGCGCCGGTCCTCGACGCCGACCCGGAGGCACGCGTTCCGTGGGTGGCCACCGGGTATGTGGCGGGCCCCTCGCTCAGCGAGGCCATCAGTGACGAGGGCCCGCTGCCCGAGTCCCCGGTACGGGCCCTGGCCGCGGGGCTGGCGGAGGCGCTGGACGCCGTCCACGGGCTGGGCCTGGTCCACCGCGACGTCAAGCCGTCCAACGTGCTGCTCGCCCTCGACGGCCCGCGCCTGATCGACTTCGGGATCGCCCGGGCCACCGAGGGCACCGTCTCCCTGACCACCACCGGCGTCTCCATCGGCTCGCCCGGCTATATGTCGCCCGAGCAGATCCTCGGCCAGCCGGTGAGCGGTGCGGCCGACATCTTCTCGCTGGGCGCCGTGCTGACGTACGCGGCCACCGGTGAGCAGCCCTTCCCGGGCGACAGCTCGGCCTCGCTGCTCTACAAGGTGGTCCACGAGGAGCCGAAGCTCGGCCCGGAACTGACCGGTGAGCTGCGCGACCTGGTCGCCGAGTGCCTGGCCAAGGACCCGGCGGACCGCCCCACCCCCGAGCAGATCGCGCGCCGCATGGCCCCGGCGGACGGGGCCTCGGGGCTCGTACGGTCCGGCTGGCTGCCGGGGGCGCTGGTCGAGCGGGTGAGCCGACAGGCGGTCGAACTGCTCGACCTGGAGGCGGAGGCGGTCGCTCCGCCCAGCCCCGCGAGCCCGACCACCACGGGCCAGCCCGCCGCCCCGGCCGTGCTGGGAACGCCCGTGCCGGGAACCCCCGCGTCCGGTACGCCCGTACCCGGAACCCCCGCAGCCGGTACGCCCGCGTCCGGCACGCCGATACCCGGAACCCCCGCGTCCGGTACGCCCGTACCGGGAACGCCCGCCCCCGCGCTCGGCGCGTTCGGCCCGCCGCCCCCGTCGTACGTCAACCAGTCGGGCCACGGGCCGGGCGACCCCGCGACCCCGCCCCCCAGCCAGCCATCGAGCGATAACGAGCAGGGCGGCCGCGGCTTCTCGCTCTCCGCCGCACTCGGCGGCAAGAAGCGGCCCAAGGCGCTGAGTTGCTCGCTCGTGCTCTCCGTCGCGGGCGCGCTCGCGGTCGCCACGACCGCCGTGGTGCTCGTCCAGAACATGTCCGGCGACTCGGGCGGCGACTCGGCGGCCGACGGCGGCCCCGCCCACACCGGTCCGGCCAGCCCGGGGGCGTCGGACTCGTCCGGCGCGTCGGACGTGCCCAAGGGGTTCCTCGGCACCTGGCAGGGCGACCTCACCTCCCAGAACGGCATCCCCGTCGGCACCATGACCATCACCTTCCAGCGCGGCTCCACTGGCCAGCAGGTCGCGAGCGGCCGGGTGAAGCTCTCCGTGGTGCGCTGCGACTTCACCTGGAAGCTGCTCTCCGCCAAGCCCAAGGAGCTGCACCTCGACGCCAAGTTCCGGGGAGACCAGCCCCAGGCGGGGTGCAGCGACAGCTCGACGGACGAGCAGTACACCCTCGCCTCCGACGGCACCCTGAAGTACCGCGCGAAGGACCGGAAGGCGGGCGATCCGACCGGCACCCTGCGCAAACTGCGCTGACCGGCGGGGGCGTACCCTGGGCGGGTCCGCCCGTACACCTCCGAAAGGGACGCCCCGGTGACCGCACACGCCACGCTGCAGGCAGTCCTCGACCGCGCCGCCGCCGGGGGGCGCATCACCCCGGAGGAGGCGCTCGACCTCTACCGGTCCGCGCCGTTGCACGCCCTGGGCGCCGCCGCCGACGCCGTACGCCGCCGTCGCTACGCGGGCACCGAGCACATCGCGACGTACATCATCGAGCGGAACATCAACTACACCAACGTGTGCGTGACGGCGTGCCGGTTCTGCGCGTTCTACGCCGCGCCCAAGGACACCGCCAAGGGCTGGACCCGCGACCTCGACGACATCCTGCGGCGCTGCGCCGAGACCGTCGAACTGGGCGGCACCCAGATCATGTTCCAGGGCGGACACCACCCGGACTACGGCGTCGAGTACTACGAGAAGCACTTCTCGGCCATCAAGCAGGCGTTCCCGCAGCTGGTGATCCACTCGCTGGGCGCCTCCGAGGTCGAGCACATGGCGCGCATCTCGGGCGTATCGGTCGAAGAGGCGATCCGCCGCATCAACGCCGCCGGTCTGGACTCCTTCGCGGGCGCGGGCGCCGAGCTGCTGCCCGCGCGGCCGCGCAAGGCCATCGCCCCGCTCAAGGAGTCCGGCGAGCGGTGGCTGGAGATCATGGAGATCGCCCACAACCTCGGGGTCGAGTCCACCTCCACGATGCTCATGGGCACCGGTGAGACCAACGCGGAGCGGATCGAGCACCTCCGCATGATCCGCGACGTACAGGACCGGACGGGCGGCTTCCGCGCCTTCATCCCGTACACCTACCAGCCCGAGAACAACCATCTGAAGGGGCAGACGCAGGCGACCGTCTTCGAGTACCTGCGGATGATCGCGATCGCCCGGCTCTTCCTCGACAACGTGGCCCACATCCAGGGCTCCTGGCTGACCGTCGGCAAGGAGGCCGGACAGCTGTCGCTGCACTACGGGGCGGACGACCTCGGCTCGGTGATGCTGGAGGAGAACGTGGTCTCCTCGGCCGGTGCGAAGCACCGCTCCAACCGGATGGAGCTGCTCCACCTCATCCGCACGGCCGGTCGGGTGCCCGCGCAGCGCGCGACCACGTACGAGCACCTGGTGGTGCACGACGACCCGGCGAACGACCCGGTGGACGACCACGTCGTCTCGCACCTGTCCTCGACGGCGATCGACTCCGGCAAGGCCCACCCCGAGCTGAAGCTGATCGACGCCTCCTGATGCGCACGCTCCACGCGGCGCCGGTGGTCCGGGGCACCCTCGGCGACGGTGAGGTCCTGCACGACGGCGCGGTCCTGGTCGACGGCGGCCGCATCGCCGCCATCGGCCCGCTGGACGAGCTGCGGGCCGCGCATCCGCAGGCCCGGGTGCGGCAGTGGCCCGGCACCCTCGGCCCCGCCCTCGTCCACGACGGGCCGGTGCCGGACGCGCCGACGCCCCGGGAGCGCATCCACGCCCTGCTGCGGCTGGGCGCGACGGCGGTCCTGGCGGAGCACGTCGCCGAGCCCGGGCTGCGCGCCGCCGCGGAGCGCAACGAGGTCGCCGTCCTCGACCGGCCGCGCCCGGCCGCCCTGGCCGAGGCCGGACGGGCCGATCTGGCGGTCTTCGGCGCGGACGGGGCCTGCCTGGCCACCGTGCTCGCCGGGCGCCTGGTGCACCGCCGCCGCTGACCCCCGCACGGCGCGATGTGCGGGGAGGTGAACAATGGGCGGGTGACCCGAGCATCCCTGGACAAGCAGCCGCACGAAGTCGCCGCCATGTTCGACGACGTGGCGGCCAACTACGACCTGACCAACGACGTGCTGTCGCTCGGCCAGGCCCGGCTGTGGCGCAAGGCGGTCGCCCGCGCGGTGGACGCCCGCCCCGGGGACCGGGTGCTCGACCTCGCCGCCGGTACGGGCACCTCCTCGCTGCCGTACGCGGCGGCCGGTGCGTACGTGGTGCCCTGCGACTTCTCGCTCGGCATGCTCCGCGAGGGCAAGCGCCGCCACCCGCGGCTGCCGCTGACGGCGGGCGACGCGACCCGGCTGCCCTTCGCGGACGGGGTCTTCGACGCCGTCACGATCTCCTTCGGGCTGCGCAACGTGCAGGACACGGACGGCGCGCTGCGCGAGATGCTGCGGGTGACCCGGCCGGGCGGGCGGCTGGTCGTCTGCGAGTTCAGCCACCCCACCTGGGCGCCGTTCCGCACGGTCTACAGCGAGTACCTGATGCGCGCGCTGCCGCCGGTCGCGACGGCGGTCAGCAGCAGCCCGGACGCGTACGTCTACCTTGCCGAGTCCATCCGCGCCTGGCCCGACCAGCCCCAACTCGCCGCCCGCCTCCGCACGGCGGGCTGGGCCCGTCCGGCCTGGCGCAATCTGACCGGCGGCATCGTGGCCCTGCACCGCGCCACCCGCCCCTGACGCGGCGGCGTCCTCGGGGACGGGTACGCGGAGCCGTATCACAGGCTGAGTCACGGTCAGGGCAGGGCCGCCCTCCGCGAGCGCCCGAACCGCCCCCATAGACTGCACACGTCCAGTGCCCGGCGCGACCGGCACGCTGTTACCCAGGCCACGGGAGACCCTGCGTGAGCGAGACCGCACCCACCGCGAGCGCCACCGGAAGCGCACCCTCCGGGACCTCGGAGCGCAGCGCCGATGTGATCGTCGTCGGCGCCGGACCGGCTGGTTCCACTACGGCGTACCACCTGGCCAAGTCGGGACTCGACGTCCTGCTGCTGGAGAAGACGGCGTTCCCGCGCGAGAAGGTCTGCGGCGACGGTCTGACCCCGCGCGCGACCAAGCAGCTCATCGCGATGGGCATCGACATCTCCGAGGAAGCGGGCTGGCTGCGCAACCGAGGCCTGCGGATCATGGGCGGCGGGCACCGGCTGGAGCTGGACTGGCCGGATCTCGCGGCGTACCCCAACTACGGCCTGGTGCGTAAGCGCGACGACTTCGACGACCAGCTCGCGCGGCAGGCCCAGAAGGCCGGGGCGCGGCTGTACGAGCGCTGCAACGTGACCGCCCCCATCACCGACGACCGCACCGGCCGCATCACCGGCGTCGAGGCGAAGCTGGGCGAGGAGAAGACGCCCGTCACCTTCCACGCGCCGCTGGTCGTCGCCGCAGACGGCAACTCCACCCGGCTCTCGCTCGCCATGGGCCTGCACCGGCGCGAGGACCGCCCGATGGGCGTGGCGGTGCGCACGTACTTCACCTCGCCCCGTCACGACGACGACTACCTCGAATCCTGGCTGGAGTTGTGGGACCGGCGCGGCGCCGAGGACCGGCTGCTGCCCGGCTACGGCTGGATCTTCGGCATGGGCGACGGCACGAGCAACGTCGGCCTGGGCGTGCTCAACACCTCGTCCTCCTTCAAGGAGCTGGACTGGCGCGAGATCCTCAAGGCGTGGTGCGCGTCCATGCCGGAGGAGTGGGGCTACACCCCGGACAACATGACCGGCCCGATCCGCGGCGCGGCCCTCCCCATGGCCTTCAACCGGCAGCCGCACTACACCCGCGGCCTGCTGCTGGTCGGCGACGCGGGCGGCATGGTCAACCCGTTCAACGGCGAGGGCATCGCCTATGCGATGGAATCCGGGCAGATCGCGGCGGACGTGATCGTCCAGGCTCATTTCCGCGCCACCCCGGCGCAGCGCGAAATGGCCCTCCGGCGCTACCCGCAGGTCCTCAAGGACGTGTACGGCGGCTACTACTCGCTGGGCCGCGCGTTCGTGAAGCTGATCGGCAACCCGAAGGTGATGAAGCTGGCGACGCAGCGCGGGCTCACGCATCCGATGCTGATGCGCTTCACGCTGAAGCTGCTGGCCAACCTGACGGACCCGACGGGCGGCGACGCGATGGACCGCGTCATCAACGGCCTGACGAAGGTGGCCCCGCGCGCCTGACTCTTCCGCGCGTTTTCACGTGGCGTCCGGGCTCTCGCTGGTGATCACGCCGAACGGGGCGCCCGCCACGTCCGTCAGCCATGCCATCCGGCCGATGTCCTCCGCCGTCATGGCGGGCATCAGCACGGACCCGCCCAGCTCCTGACCCTTCGCGACCACCCGGTCGCAGTCCGCGACCTCGAAGTACGGCAGCCACTGCGGCGGCGTCGAATGCCCCTCCTGGAGCTGTGCGACGCCGCCGAAGGTGCCGTCCTTGCCGCCGCCCGCCGTCGACAGGACGGTGTACGAGCCCCCGGGGAACGACATCTCCTCGGCGTCCCAGCCGAACACGGTGCGGTAGAACGCGCGGGCCTCGGCGGGGTCGGGGGAGTGCAGCTCGGTCCAGCACAGCGAGCCGGGCTCGGTGACCGCCTCAAGACCGGCCGTCTTGCCGGGCTGCCAGACCGCGAACCGGGCGCCGCCGGGGTCGGTGAACTGCCCCATCCGCCCCTCGTCGAAGACGTCGAACGGCGCGGCGCGCACCTGCCCGCCCGCCTGTACGACGGAGCGCGCGGTGGCGTCGGCGTCGGGGGTCTGGAAGTACGGGGTCCAGGCGGCCCGGGACCCGGCGTCGGTGAGTGGGCCGAGGGCGGCGACGGTTCTGCGGCCATGGGTGAAGAAGCCGTATCCGCCCGCTTCGGGACCGGCCGATTCGAAGGCCCAGCCCAGCAGTCCGCCGTAGAAGGCCCGGGCCGCCTCGGTGTCGGGGGCGCCGAGATCCAGCCAGTTGGGTGCGCCGGGGACGAAATCGGTGGTGAGCATGGCTGCTCCTTCAACGATCGCTGACGACACTTCTCAGTCTGGCACCGGGCGGTCGCTGTCGCGCGGGCCCGCCGGCGGTGGTGACATGGAAGGAGGGGGCGCCGTGCGCGTCCGCCGCGGCGACGCCGGATCGATCGGGCCCACGGGCCGGTTCTCCGCCGGTGGGCCTTCAGGAGGTACACCATGACGAAGGCCGCAGACATCATGCACCCGGGCGCGCAGTGGATTCCGGCGACGGAGAACCTGGAACGCGCCGCGCAGTTGATGCGCGACCTGGACGTGGGCGCCCTGCCCATCAGCGACAGCCAGGAGCGGCTGTGCGGGATCCTCACCGACCGCGACCTCGTCGTCGGCTGTGTGGCCCAGGGCCGCGATCCGTCCCGGATGACGGCGGGGGACCTCGCCAAGGGCACTCCGCGCTGGATCAGCTCGGACGCCGACGTCTCCGAGGTGCTGCACGAGATGGAGGAGCACCGGATCCGCAGGCTGCCGGTGATCGACAAGAACAAGCGGCTGGTCGGCATGATCAGCGAGGCGGATCTGGCCCGGCATGTCTCCGAGCAGCAGATCGGCGAGTTCGTGGAGAAGGTCTACGCCACGTAGACAGGCGTGAGGCCGCCGTTCCGCTTCGAGCGGCGAGGAACGGCGGCCCCATGGCCGAAATCAGCTGACGTCAGCCTGTCAGAGGACGCGCACGGCCCCGGTCGGCTGGTCGTAGTCCAGCGGACGCTCCACGATGCCCGTGCTCGGGTTCTGGGCGCCGATGAACTTGCCGTCGCCGATGTAGACGCCGACGTGGTACGCGCTGCCGGAGCTGCCCCAGTAGAGCAGGTCACCCGCCTGCAGGTTGTCCAGCGACACCTGGGTGCCGGTGGCCGACTGGTCCTGCGAGACCCGCGGCAGGTCGATGCCGACCTGCTTGAACGCGGCCTGGGTCAGACTGGAGCAGTCGTACGAGGACGGGCCGCTGGACCCGAGCACATACGCCTTGCCGAGCTGTGCCTTGAGGAAGCTGATCACCGCGGCGGCGTTGCCGGTGGCGTTGGAGACCGAGGTGGTGGAGAGGGTGGCCCGCTCGGCGGAGCGGGACGCCTTCTCGGCCCGGGCCTCGGCGGCCTTCTTGGCGGCGGCGCGGCGCGCCTCGGCCTCGCGCTCCTTCTTGTCGGCCTCGGCCTTGGCCTTCTTGGCGGCGGTCTTCGCCTGGGCGGCTGCCTGGTCCTGCTGGGCCTGCAGCTCGTAGCCGGAGGCCGCCTGCTGGGTGGCGGCAGCAGTCTGGGCGGCCGTGCTCGCCAGCGTGTCGCTGACGGTCGGCATTTCGAGCGTCGCCTCGGGGGCGGCCGGCTCGGCGGCGGAGGCGGGCATGGCAGCGCCGGCCACCGCGAGGGTGAGGAAGCCACCGGTCACCCCTGCGCGGAGTGCACGCGTGGAAGCGGCGGCGCGGCGGGGCTTCCGGTGGCTGGGTATGTGTGCGATCGGGGACATAGGTCACTGGGTACCAGGGCCCAAAGGCCCGGATCAACAAAAGTGGTCTGCACCACATTTGGCGTGCACGCGCCCAAAATCCGGGCTAAATGATCTTCATCGCGGGTGCCGGAGCCATGTCCGAATTCCTCGATCATGTGCGTACGCATGGCATTTGGCGTCGCGCGGTAGCGGCGGGCGGCTTATCACTGATGCGGCCCGCATACCAATGGTTCCCGTCAAATCGAGATCCACAACTCTTTCCGGGGTGGGATACCTCACTGCTCCGTGTCCCATTTGTGACGCTCGTGAACGGAAGCGCGAACCGGCGATCAAGAGGGGTCGCTCGACCCCGATCCGAGCCTCGGTCGAGCGGGGTCACTCATGAGGATGGAGGGCCAATATCAGCTGACGATGTCCGGCTCAAATTTGCATGTATGTACCATGTCTTGGTAGGGGCGCACTGCGCTCACCTGTGATGACGTCCTCGATTGTCACGGCTCGTGACTGAATGGATGCTTCACGTACAAGATCACCGCTCATCCGACTTCATGATCCTTCGTCAGGTGGTGGAGATCACAAAGACGTTGCTGTACCCCGTGTCGCAGATCACAGGACGACGGGCATAAGATGCAGGCGAAACGGGCTTGTGAACTGCCTCACATGAGCGCGATCTTCGTGGGGCGGGGGCATGTCCGTACGGTCCGCCAGCCAGTCATCGTCGACTGAAGGGAGCGAGGACGGTGAACGCATACGCGCCCATCCTCGTACTGGGAGCACTCGGGGCAGGTTTTGCGATCTTCTCGGTGGTCATGGCCGCGATCATCGGCCCCAAGCGCTACAACCGGGCCAAGCTCGAGGCCTATGAGTGCGGCGTCGAGCCGACTCCGCATCCGGCCGGCGGTGGGCGCTTCCCCATCAAGTACTACCTGACGGCGATGCTCTTCATCGTCTTCGACATCGAGATCGTCTTCCTCTACCCCTGGGCCGTCACCTTCGACGCCCTCGGGTTGTTCGGGCTCGTGGAGATGCTCCTCTTCGTGCTCACCGTCTTCGTCGCCTACGCGTACGTCTGGCGGCGCGGCGGCCTGGAGTGGGACTAAAGGGGCTCAAGAGGAGATAGGGGAAACAGCGCATGGGTATCGAAGAGAAACTGCCGAGCGGCTTCATGCTCACCACGGTCGAACAGGCCGCCGGGCTGGCCCGTAAGTCCTCCGTCTTCCCGGCCACCTTCGGCCTGGCCTGCTGCGCCATCGAGATGATGACGACGGGTGCCGGGCGCTACGACCTCGCCCGCTTCGGCATGGAAGTCTTCCGCGGCTCGCCCCGGCAGGCCGATCTGATGATCGTCGCCGGGCGGGTCAGCCAGAAGATGGCCCCGGTGCTGCGCCAGGTCTACGACCAGATGCCGAACCCGAAGTGGGTCATCTCGATGGGCGTGTGCGCCTCCACCGGCGGCATGTTCAACAACTACGCCATCGTGCAGGGCGTCGACCACATCGTCCCCGTCGACATCTACCTGCCCGGCTGTCCGCCGAGGCCCGAGATGCTCATGGACGCGATCCTCAAACTGCACCAGAAGATCCGCGAGGAGAAGCTCGGCGTGAACCGCGAGCGTGCGGCCCGTGAGGCGGAGGAAGCGGCGATGAAGGCGCTCCCGACGATCGAGATGAAGGGGCTGCTGAGGTGACAGCGAACGGGAACGGGGTCAATCCCGACAAGGACCTCAACGCCGAGAACCTCCCCGGCCGCCGAGGTGACCAGGGCGAGGCCATCCGCGTCCAGCACGGCATGTTCGGCGCCAACAACGGCGGCGACACCACCGGCTACGGCGGACTGGTGCGCCCCGTACGGCTGCCAGGGCAGGCCAGCCGCCCGTACGGGGGCTGGTTCGACGAGGTCGCCGACGAGCTGGAGGGCGCGCTGGAGGAGCAGTCGCTGCTCCCTTCGAGCGCGATCGAGAAGACCGTCGTGGACCGCGACGAGCTGACCTTCCACATCGCCCGCGAACATCTGCCGCGCGTCGCCCGGACCCTGCGCGACGATCCGGCGCTCCGCTTCGAGCTGTGCACCGGCGTCAGCGGCGTGCACTTCCCTGGCGACAAGGGCCGTGAGCTGCACGCCGTCTACCACCTGCGGTCGATCACCCATAACCGGGTGCTCCGGCTGGAGGTGACCGCCCCGGACGGCGATCCGCACATCCCGTCGATCGTCGACGTCTACCCGACGAACGACTGGCACGAGCGGGAGACCTACGACTTCTTCGGCATCGTCTTCGACGGTCACCCCGCGCTGACGCGGATCATGATGCCCGACGACTGGCAGGGCTTCCCGCAGCGCAAGGACTACCCCCTCGGCGGCATCCCCGTCGAGTACAAGGGCGCCCAGATCCCGGCTCCGGACCAGCGGAGGTCGTACAGCTGATGTCTGCTCCCCACGCACCATCCTCCGCCTCCGCGCGCGAGACCACCGAGGGCACCGTCTACACCGTCACCGGCGGCGACTGGGACGAGGTCGTGGCCGCCACGGCGAAGGCCGACGACGAGCGGATCATCGTCAACATGGGTCCGCAGCACCCCTCCACCCACGGGGTGCTCCGGCTGATCCTGGAGATCGACGGCGAGACGGTCACCGAGGCCCGCTGCGGAATCGGCTACCTGCACACCGGCATCGAGAAGAACCTCGAATTCCGGAACTGGACGCAGGGCACCACGTTCGTGACGCGCATGGACTACCTGACGCCCTTCTCCAACGAGGCGGCGTACTGCCTGGGCGTCGAGAAGCTCCTCGGCATCGAGGACCAGATCCCGGACCGCGCGACCATCATCCGGGTGCTGATGATGGAGCTGAACCGGCTCTCCTCCCACCTGGTGTGCATCGCCACCGGTGGCATGGAGCTGGGCGCGACCACCGTCATGATCTACGGCTTCCGCGACCGCGAACTGATCCTGGACCTCTACGAGCTGATCACCGGCCTGCGGATGAACCACGCGTACATCCGGCCCGGCGGCCTCGCCCAGGACCTTCCGCCCGGTGCGGTCGACCAGGTCCGCGCGTTCCTGAAGACGATGCGCAAGAACCTGGTCGAGTACGACAAGCTCGCGACCGGGAACCCCATCTTCAAGGCCCGCCTCCAGGACGTCGGCTACCTCGACCTCGCGGGCTGCATGGCGCTCGGCGTGACCGGCCCGATACTGCGCTCCGCCGGGCTGCCGCACGATCTGCGCAAGGCCCAGCCGTACTGCGGCTACGAGACGTACGACTTCGAGGTGCCGACCGCCGACACCTGCGACGCGTACGGCCGCTTCCTGGTCCGGCTGGAGGAGATGCGCCAGTCGCTGCGCATCGTCGAACAGTGCCTGGACCGGCTGGAGCCCGGACCGGTGATGGTCGCGGACAAGAAGATCGCCTGGCCCGCGCAGCTCGCGCTCGGAGCCGACGGGCTCGGCAACTCCCTCGACCACATCAAGAACATCATGGGCACCTCCATGGAGGCCCTGATCCACCACTTCAAGCTGGTGACCGAGGGATTCCGGGTCCCGCCCGGACAGACGTACGTGGCCATCGAGTCACCCAAGGGCGAACTGGGCGTGCACATGGCCAGCGACGGCGGCACCCGCCCGTACCGCGTCCACTTCCGCGATCCGTCGTTCACCAATCTGCAGGCCGTGGCGGCCATGTGCGAGGGCGGCCAGGTCGCCGACGTCATCGTCGCCGTCGCGTCCATCGACCCCGTGATGGGAGGCGTCGACCGGTGAGTGATGTTCAGCTGGGCATGCCACAGCTGCCCGCCCCCGACTACCCGGCCGAGGTGCGTTCCCGGCTGGAGGCGGACGCCGCGGAGGTGATCGCCCGCTACCCGGACAGCCGCAGCGCCCTGCTGCCGCTGCTGCACCTGGTGCAGTCCGAGGAGGGCCATGTCACCCGCACCGGCATCCGCTTCTGCGCCGAGGTGCTGGACCTGACCACCGCCGAGGTGACCGCGGTCGCGACCTTCTACACCATGTACCGGCGCAAGGCCTCGGGCGACTACCAGGTCGGGGTGTGCACGAACACCCTGTGCGCGGTGATGGGCGGGGACGCGATCTTCGAGGAGCTGCAGCACCATCTGGAGCTGGGCAACGGGGAGACCACCGAGGACGGCAAGGTCACCCTGGAGCACATCGAGTGCAACGCGGCCTGCGACTTCGCGCCCGTGGTGATGGTCAACTGGGAGTTCTTCGACAACCAGACCGTCGGCTCCGCCAAGCAGCTGGTCGACGACCTCCGCGCGGGCCGCACCGTCACCCCGACCCGGGGCGCGCCGCTGTGCACGTTCAAGGAGACCGCGCGCATCCTCGCCGGTTTCCCCGACCCGCGCCCCGGAGCCGTCGAGGCCGGTGGCTCCGCGGGGCACGCCTCGCTCGTCGGGCTGCGGCTGGCCAAGGGCGAGGGCACGCCCGGCCGGGTCGTCTCGCCGAGGTACGGAGGCGCCCCGCAGGACGAGACGCCGCCGGCGCACCCCAGTTCGCACGACGCGCCGCAGCGGACCTCGGCCTCCGATCCGCACCACCCGGCAGGTCCGGTCGCCGAGGAGGGGGAGTGATGACCGTGACGACCGAGCGATCCGAGCACAGCCCCGAGAAGCTGCTGGCACCCGTGCTCTCCGCGCACTGGGACGAGGCCAACTCCTGGTCGCTGCGCGCCTATCTGCGGCACGAGGGCTACCAGGGCAGCGACAAGGCCCTCGCCATGGACCCCGACGCGGTGATCGCGCTGGTGAAGGACGCGGGACTGCGCGGCCGTGGCGGCGCGGGCTTCCCCACCGGAATGAAGTGGCAGTTCATCCCGCAGGGCGACGGCAAGCCGCACTATCTCGTCGTCAACGCGGATGAGTCGGAACCCGGCACCTGCAAGGACATCCCCCTTCTCTACGCCAATCCGCACGCCCTGATCGAGGGCATGATCATCGCCTGCCACGCCATCCGCTCCGAACACGCCTTCATCTACCTGCGCGGTGAGACCGTGCCGGTGCTGCGGCGGCTGCACGAGGCCGTCCGCGAGGCGTACGAGGCGGGCTACCTGGGCACGGCGGAGCAGCGCGGGCGGAAGTTCGGGGTGGACGGGCTTCCCGGCCTCGACATCACGGTGCACGCGGGCGCGGGCGCGTACATCTGCGGTGAGGAGACCGCGCTGCTGGACTCGCTGGAGGGCCGCCGAGGCCAGCCCCGGCTGCGGCCTCCCTTCCCCGCGGTCGCCGGTCTGTACGCGTGCCCCACTGTGGTGAACAACGTCGAATCCATCGCCTCGGTTCCCGCCATCCTGAACAAGGGCAAGGAATGGTTCCGTGCGATGGGCAGCGAGAAGTCCCCGGGCTTCACGCTCTACTCGCTGTCCGGGCACGTGGCCAACCCCGGCCAGTTCGAGGGCCCGCTCGGCATCACCCTGCGCCAGCTGCTCGACATGAGCGGCGGCATGCGCACCGGCCACCGGCTGAAGTTCTGGACGCCCGGCGGCTCGTCCACCCCGCTGCTCACCGAGGAGCACCTCGATGTCCCGCTGGACTACGAGGGCGTGGGCGCGGCCGGGTCGATGCTGGGCACCAAGGCGCTCCAGTGCTTCGACGAGACCACCTGCGTGGTGCGGGCGGTGACCCGCTGGACCGAGTTCTACGCGCATGAATCCTGCGGCAAGTGCACACCCTGCCGCGAGGGCACGTACTGGCTGGTGCAGCTGCTGCGCGACGTGGAGGCGGGCAAGGGGCGGATGGCCGACCTCGACAAGCTGGCCGACATCGCCGACAACATCAACGGCAAGTCGTTCTGCGCGCTGGGCGACGGCGCGGCCAGCCCCATCTTCTCCTCGCTGAAGTACTTCCGGGAGGAGTACGAGCAGCACATCACCGGCGGGGGCTGTCCCTTCGACCCGGCCAAGTCCACCGTCTGGGCCGACGAGCCGCGCACCACCTTGGGGGTGACCGCATGACCGTGACCACCAACGCGCCCTCGGGAGGCGGGGAGGCGGCGGTGCCGCGAGAGGACCTGGTCTCCGTCACCATCGACGGGATCGAGATCTCCGTCCCCAAGGGGACGCTGGTCATCCGCGCCGCCGAACTCCTCGGGATCGAGATCCCGCGCTTCTGCGACCATCCGCTGCTCGACCCCGCTGGCGCCTGCCGCCAGTGCATCGTCGAGGTGGAGGGCCAGCGCAAGCCGATGGCCTCCTGCACCATCACCTGCACCGACGGCATGGTCGTGAAGACGCAGCTCACCTCGCCGGTCGCCGAGAAGGCGCAGCGCGGGGTGATGGAGCTGCTGCTGATCAACCATCCGCTGGACTGCCCGGTCTGCGACAAGGGCGGTGAATGCCCGCTGCAGAACCAGGCGATGAGCGCCGGGCAGGCCGACAGCCGCTTCGAGGGCCAGAAGCGCACGTTCGCCAAGCCGGTCCCCATCTCGGCCCAGGTGCTGCTGGACCGCGAGCGCTGTGTGCTGTGCGCGCGCTGCACCCGCTTCTCCAACCAGGTCGCGGGCGACCCGATGATCGAGCTGCTGGAGCGCGGCGCGCTCCAGCAGGTCGGCACGGGGGAGGGCGACCCGTTCGAGTCGTACTTCTCCGGCAACACCATCCAGATCTGCCCGGTGGGCGCGCTCACCTCGGCCGCGTACCGCTTCCGCTCCCGCCCCTTCGACCTGGTCTCCTCGCCGAGCGTGTGCGAGCACTGCTCCAGCGGCTGCGCGACCCGCACCGACCACCGGCGCGGCAAGGTGATGCGGCGCCTCGCGGCGGACGACCCCGAGGTCAACGAGGAGTGGATCTGCGACAAGGGCCGCTTCGGCTTCCGCTACGCGCAGCTCCCGGACCGGCTCTCCACCCCGCTGGTGCGCGACCGCGAGTCGGGGAAGCTGGAACCGGCGGGCTGGCCCGAGGCCCTGGCGGCGGCGGCCGAGGGGCTGGCCGCGGCGCGCGGCCGCACCGGCGTGCTGACCGGCGGGCGGCTGACCGTCGAGGACGCGTACGCGTACGCCAAGTTCGCGCGGACCGTCCTGGAGACCAACGACATCGACTTCCGGGCCCGTGCGCACAGCGACGAGGAGGCCGACTTCCTGGCCGCCCACATCGCGGGCCGAGGCCGTGACCTGGACGGCAGCGGGCTGACGTACACCGCGCTGGAGAAGGCACCGGCGGTGCTGCTGGCCGGGTTCGAGGCCGAGGAGGAGGCGCCCGGCGTCTTCCTGCGGCTGCGCAAGGCCTACCGCAAGCACGGCCAGCGCACCTTCTCGCTCGCCACCCACGCCACCCGGGGCCTGACGAAGGCGGGCGGCACCCTGCTGCCCGCCGCGCCCGGCACCGAGACCGAGTGGCTGGACGCGATCGCGGGACGCACGGGTCTCGACGAGGACGGCGAGTCGGCCGCCGAGGCGCTGCGCCAGGAGGGCGCGGTCATCGTCGTGGGCGAGCGGCTGGGGTCGGTGGCGGGCGGACTGACCGCCGCCGTACGGGCCGCCGCCGCCACCGGCGCCACGCTCGCGTGGATTCCGCGCCGCGCGGGCGAGCGGGGCGCGATCGAGGCGGGCGCCCTGCCCGGGCTGCTGCCCGGCGGCCGCCCGGCGCACGATCCGCGGGCCCGCGAGGAGACCGCCGCGGTGTGGGGGAGCGCCGACCTGCCGCACCAGGTGGGCCGCGACACCGGCCAGATCGTGGAGGCCGCGGCGACCGGCGGGCTCGGCGCGCTGCTGGTCGGCGGGGTCGAGGTGGCGGATCTGCCCGATCCGGCGCGGGCCCTGGCGGCCCTGGACGCGGCGGAGTTCGTGGTCAGCCTGGAGCAGCGGCCCTCGGAGGTCACCGAGCGGGCGGACGTGGTGCTTCCGGTCGCGGCGGTCGTCGAGAAGTCCGGCACGTTCCTCAACTGGGAGGGCCGGGCCCGGCCGTTCGAGGCCGCGCTCAAACCGGACCAGATGACCCGCCGTCACACCCTCCCGGACGGCCGGGTGCTGCACATGCTGGCCGACGCCCTCGACACGGACCTGGGCCTGCCGGACGTGGCGGCCGCCCGCGCCGAGCTGACCCGGCTCTCCACCTGGCAGGGGCTGCGCGCCACCGCTCCGCTGGAGACCGGGGGCCCGCTGCCCCGGCCCACCGAGGGGGAGGCGGTGCTCGCCGGTCACCGGCTGCTGCTCGACCAGGGACGGCTCCAGGAGGGCGACAAGGCGCTGGCGGCGACCCGGCACGCCGCGGTGGCCCGCCTCTCGGCGGCGACCGCCGAGGAGGCGGGGGTGCGCGACGGCCAGCCGCTGCGCGTCACCGGCCCGGACGGTTCCGTCCAGCTGCCCCTGTGTGTGACGCCGATGCCCGACCGGGTCGTCTGGCTGCCGCTGGCCTCCACGGGCGGCGGTGTGCGGCGCGATCTGGGGGCGTCCCCCGGTGACGTCGTCACGATCACCGCTCCCGCGACGGAGGTGACCGCATGAAGTACCTCGCCGCAGAGGACCTGTCGATGTTCGGCAGCGATCCGTGGTGGCTGATCCTGATCAAGGCCGTGTTCTGCTTCGCGTTCCTGATGCTGACGGTGCTGATCTCCATCGTCATGGAGCGCAAGGTGATGGGCTGGATGCAGCTGCGCATCGGGCCCAACCGGCACGGCCCCTGGGGCATGCTGCAGTCCCTCGCGGACGGCGTGAAGCTGATGCTCAAGGAGGACGTGGTCGTCAAGGGCGCCGACAAGGTGGTCTACGTCCTGGCGCCGATCGTCGCGGCCATCCCGGCCTTCATGGCGGTCGCGGTGATCCCGTTCGGCCCGTCCGGCGGCGAGGTGTCGGTCTTCGGGCACCGCACCGCGATGCAGCTGACCGATCTGCCGATCGCCGTCCTCTATATCCTCGCCACCGCCTCGGTCGGCATCTACGGCATCGTGCTGGCGGGCTGGTCGTCCGGGTCGACGTATCCGCTCCTCGGCGGCCTGCGCTCCTGCGCCCAGATGATCAGCTACGAGATCGCGATGGGCCTGTCCTTCGCGGCGGTGTTCCTCTACTCCGGGTCGATGTCGACCTCGCAGATCGTCGCGTCCCAGGAGGACCGCTGGTACGTGGTGCTGCTCCCGGTCTCGTTCCTCATCTACATCGTGGCGATGGTCGGGGAGACCAACCGGGCGCCGTTCGACATGCCGGAGTCCGAGGGCGACCTGGTGGGTGGCTTCAACACCGAGTACTCGTCGATCAAGTTCGCGCTGTTCATGCTCGCCGAGTACGTCAACATGGTCACCGTCTCGATGGTCGCCGTCACGCTCTTCCTGGGCGGCTGGCGGGCGCCCTGGCCGATCAGCACCTTCTGGGAAGGCGCCAACCACGGCTGGTGGCCGCTGCTGTGGTTCCTCGGCAAGGTCGTCGCGTCGCTGTTCGTCTTCATCTGGATCCGCGCCTCGCTGCCCCGGGTGCGCTACGACCAGTTCATGAAGCTGGGCTGGAAGGTCCTCATCCCGATCTCGATGGTCTGGCTGATGCTGGTCGCCACCGTGCGGGCGCTGCGCAACGAGAACTACGACAACCAGTCGATCGTGCTGTACGTCGGCGGCGCGGTGATCGCGCTGCTGCTGCTGTCCTTCGTCGTCGACATCTTCCGCGACCGCGGAGCGGCGGCGGCGAAGGGCGAGGCCGGACCGGTGGTGGAGGAGGGCCCCGAGCCCGCCTTCGACCCGATGGCGGGCGGATTCCCGGTGCCGCCGCTGCCCGGCCAGTCCCTGCCGCCCGTACCGCGACGGCGCTCCCGACAGGACCGGGAGCTGATTGTCAGTGGTGGCCCCGACACTGTAAGTGACGGAAAGGAGGCCGATGGTGTCTGACTTCCAGAACCCGGTGGCCGGCTTCGGCGTGACCTTCAAGGCCATGTTCAAGAAGCGGCTGACCGAGCAGTACCCCGAGGAGAAGAAGCCCACCGCGCCCCGCTTCCACGGACGTCACCAGCTCAACCGGCATCCGGACGGGCTGGAGAAGTGCATCGGATGCGAACTGTGCGCCTGGGCCTGCCCGGCGGACGCGATCTACGTGGAGGGCGCGGACAACACCGACGAGGAGCGCTACTCGCCGGGTGAGCGCTACGGCCGCGTCTACCAGATCAACTATCTGCGCTGCATCCTGTGCGGCCTGTGCGTCGAGGCGTGCCCCACCCGGGCGCTGACCATGACCAATGAGTACGAACTGGCCGACCGCACCCGCGAATCGCTCATCTACACCAAGGAGGAGCTGCTCGCCGGACTGCAGGACGGCATGGTCGACAGCCCGCACGCCATCTACCCGGGCACGGACGAGCAGGACTACTACCGGGGTCTTGTGACCGAGGCCGCGCCCGGGACCACCCGGCAGGTCGCGGTCAGCAAGGGCGAGACCTCTGAGACCTCCGAGACCTCCGAGACCTCCGAGACCTCCGAGACCTCCGAGACCGACGGTGAGCAGGCCGAAGAGGGGGTGCAGGCATGAGCGGCGCACTGGCCGCCGCGGCCTCCACCACCTCCACCGGTGAGGCCGTCCAGTTCTGGGTGCTCGGCACGGTCGCCGTGATCGGCGCGCTGTGCACGATCCTGATGCGCAAGGCCGTGCACAGCGCCCTGAGCCTGGCCGGGACCATGATCGTCCTGGCGGTCTTCTACCTCGCCAACGGGGCGTACTTCCTGGGCGTCGTCCAGATCGTCGTCTACACCGGCGCGGTCATGATGCTCTTCCTCTTCGTCGTGATGCTGGTCGGCGTCACCGCCGCCGATTCGCTGAAGGAGACCCTGAAGGGGCAGCGCTGGCTCGCCGCCCTGTGCGGGCTCGGCTTCGGCATCCTGCTGTGCGCCGGAATCGGGAACGCCTCGCTGACGACGTTCGACGGGCTGGCGCGGGCCAACTCCGGCGGCAATGTGGAGGGCTTGGCGGCCCTGGTCTTCACCAAGTACGTCTTCGCCTTCGAGATCACCGGCGCGCTGCTGATCACCGCGGCGGTCGGCGCGATGGTGCTCACCCACCGCGAGCGCATCGAGCGCGCGCGCAGCCAGCGCGAGCAGTCCGAGGCGCGGGTGCGCACCGGCAAGCACGTCCCGCCGCTGCCCGCCCCCGGCGTCTACGCCCGGCACAACGCGGTGGACATCCCCGGTCTGCTGCCCGACGGCACGACGTCCGAGCTGACCGTCAACGCGACGCTGCGCGGCCGAGGCCAGGTCCGGGACGTCTCCGGTGAGGCGCTGGCGGAGCTGGCGGCGCTGGAGCGGCGCTCGGAGCGCTGGCTCGGGCGCGTCCCCAAGGGCTCCAAGGGCGACGACAGCGCCTCTGAGGACGCCGAGCACCACAAGGGAGCCGCCAAGTGAATCCGGTCAACTACCTCTACCTGGCCGCCCTGTTGTTCACCATCGGTGCGGCCGGGGTCGTGATCCGGCGGAACGCGATCGTCCTCTTCATGTGCGTCGAGCTGATGCTGAACGCGTGCAACCTCGCGTTCGTCACCTTCTCCCGGCTGCACGGCAACCTCGACGGCCAGATCATCGCGTTCTTCACGATGGTCGTCGCGGCGGCGGAGGTCGTGGTCGGCCTCGCGATCATCGTGACCGTCTTCCGCTCCCGCCATTCGGCCTCGGTCGACGACGCCAGCCTGATGAAGCTCTAGAAGGGGTCGCGTTCAAGTGGAGAACCTCATCGGATTGCTCGTCGCGGCCCCGCTGCTCGGCGCGGCCCTGCTGCTGTGCGGGGGGCGGCGGCTGGACCGCACGGGCCACTACCTGGGCACGGCGTTCGCGGGCGCCTCCTTCGTGATCGGCGCCGTGCTCTTCGCCGACATGCTGGGCCGGGGCGAGCACGACCGCGCCCTGCACAGCCAGGTCTTCAGCTGGATTCCGGTGGGCGGCTTCCGCGCGGACGTCGCCTTCCAGCTCGATCAGCTGTCGATGACCTTCGTCCTGCTGATCTCGGGTGTGGGCACGCTGATCCACATCTACTCGATCGGCTACATGGAGCACGACGAGCGGCGCCGCCGCTTCTTCGGCTATCTCAATCTGTTCCTCGCGGCCATGCTGCTGCTCGTCCTCGCCGACAACTACCTGCTGCTGTACGTCGGCTGGGAGGGCGTCGGCCTCGCCTCGTACCTGCTCATCGGCTTCTGGCAGCACAAGCCGAGCGCGGCGACGGCGGCGAAGAAGGCGTTCATCGTCAACCGCGTCGGCGACATGGGCCTGTCCATCGCGATCATGCTGATGTTCACGACCTTCGGGTCCTTCGCCTTCGCCCCCGTGCTGTCGACGGCGGACCACGCGAGCGAGGGCAAGCTCACCGCCATCGGGCTGATGCTGCTGCTCGCCGCGTGCGGCAAGTCGGCCCAGGTGCCGCTGCAGTCCTGGCTCGGCGACGCGATGGAGGGCCCGACCCCGGTCTCGGCCCTGATCCACGCGGCGACCATGGTGACCGCGGGCGTCTACCTGATCACCCGCTCCGGCGCCATCTTCAACGCCGCGCCCGACGCACAGGCCGCGGTGGTCGCGGTCGGCGCGGTCACGCTGCTCTTCGGTGCGATCGTCGGTTGCGCGAAGGACGACATCAAGAAGGCCCTGGCCGGGTCGACCATGTCGCAGATCGGTTACATGATCCTGGCCGCCGGGCTCGGCCCGATCGGCTATGTCTTCGCGATCATGCACCTGGTCACCCACGGCTTCTTCAAGGCGGGGCTCTTCCTCGGCGCCGGATCGGTCATGCACGGCATGAACGACGAGGTCGACATGCGCAAGTACGGCGGCCTGCGGAAGTACATGCCGGTCACCTTCGCCACCTTCGGGCTCGGCTACCTCGCCATCATCGGCTTCCCCGGGCTCTCCGGCTTCTGGTCCAAGGACAAGATCATCGAGGCGGCCTTCGCCAAGGGCGGCACCGAGGGCTGGATCCTCGGCGGCGCGGCCCTGCTGGGCGCGGCCATCACCGCGTACTACATGACGCGCGTGATGCTGATGACCTTCTTCGGCGAGAAGCGGTGGGAGCGCGACGCCCAGGGCAACGAGCCGCATCCGCACGAGTCGCCGAAGTCCATGACCATCCCCATGGTCGTCCTGGCCTTCGGATCGGTCTTCGCGGGCGGTCTTTTCAGCCTGAACGACGCGTTCCTGAAGTGGCTGGAGCCGGTCACCGGCCACAGCCACGGCCACTCCCCGCTCAGCGCCGCGACCGTCACCGCCGGGACGATGGTCGTCCTCGTGATCGGCGTCGCCCTCGCCTGGGCGCAGTACGGGCGCAAGCCCGTGCCGCGCACCGCTCCGCGCGGCTCCCTGCTCACCCGGGCCGCCCGCCGCGACCTGCTCCAGGACGACTTCAACCATGTCGCGCTCGTCCAGCCCGGCCGCTACCTCACCCGCGGTCTGGTCTACGTCGACCACACGCTGGTCGACGGGGTGGTCAACGGCACCGCGGCCGGGGTCGGCGGACTCTCCGGCCGATTGCGCAAGCTCCAGAACGGCTACGCCCGTACGTACGCGGTCTCGATGTTCGGCGGTACGGCGGTCCTCATCGCCGCGACCCTGCTGATGAGGGCGGTCTGAGTCATGTCCTTTCCCCTGCTGACGGCCACGGCCGTGGTGCCCGCGCTCGGCGCGATCGCCACCGCCGCGGTGCCCGCCGCCCAGCGTGCCGCCGCCAAGTGGGTGGCGCTGGCCTTCTCCCTGGTCACCCTCGCCCTCGCGGCGGTCATCCTGGTCCGCTTCGACCCGGACGGCGGCCGCTTCCAGCTCACCGAATCCCACGCCTGGATCAAGGACTTCGGGGTCCGCTACGAACTGGGCGTGGACGGCATCGCGGTCGCCCTGATCGCGCTCACCGCCGTGCTCATCCCCTTCATCATCCTGGCGGGCTGGCATGACGCCGACCCGCTGGAAGGCACCCGGCCCAACCGCCGCTGGCGGCCCACCCAGGGCTTCTTCGCGCTGATCCTGCTGGTCGAGGCGATGGTGGTGATCTCCTTCGAGGCCACCGACGTCTTCGTCTTCTACATCTTCTTCGAAGCCATGCTCATCCCGATGTACTTCCTCATCGGCGGCTTCGGGGACCGGGCCGGGGAGCGGTCCGAGGAGGAGACGGCCACCCAGCGCTCCTACGCCGCCGTGAAGTTCCTGCTGTACAACCTGGCGGGCGGGCTGATCATGCTGGCCGCGGTGGTCGGGCTCTACGCGGTCACCGCCGACGACCTGGGCACCGGCACCTTCTCGCTCCAGCAGATCGTGGACGCCCGGGCGAGCGGACAGCTCGACATGGCGACCAGCACCGAGCGGCTGCTGTTCCTCGGCTTCTTCTTCGCCTTCGCGGTGAAGGCCCCGCTGTGGCCGCTGCACACCTGGCTGCCCAACGCGATGGGCGAGTCCACCGCGCCCGTCGCCGTGCTGATCACCGCGGTCGTCGACAAGGTCGGCACCTTCGCGATGCTCCGCTTCTGCCTCCAGCTCTTCCCCGAGGCCAGCAAGTGGGCCACCCCGGTGATCCTCGTCCTCGCGCTCATCAGCATCATCTACGGCGCGCTGCTGGCGATCGGCCAGCGGGACATCAAGCGGCTGATCGCCTACGCGTCGATCTCCCACTTCGGCTTCATCGTCCTCGGCATCTTCGCCATGACCACCCAGGGCCAGGGCGGCGCCACCCTCTACATGGTCAACCACGGCATCTCGACCGCCGCGCTGATGCTGGTGGCCGGGTTCCTCATCACCCGGCGCGGCTCCCGGCTCATCGCCGACTACGGAGGCGTGCAGAAGGTCGCCCCGGTGCTGGCCGGGACCTTCCTGATCGGCGGTCTCGCCACCCTCTCGCTGCCCGGGCTCGCGCCCTTCATCAGCGAATTCCTGGTGCTCGTCGGCGCGTTCGCCCGCTATCCGGTGGTCGGGGTGATCGCCACCCTCGGCATCGTGCTGGCCGCGCTGTACGTCCTGATCCTCTACCAGCGGACCATGACCGGCCCGGTGAAGGAGGAGGTGCGCACCATGCCCGATCTGCGGCCGCGCGAGGTGCTCGTCGTCGCGCCGCTGATCGCGCTGCTGCTCTTCCTCGGCGTCTACCCCAAGCCGCTGACCGAGATCGTCAACCCGGCGGTCGACCACACGCTGTCCGTGGTGGACGAGAAGGATCCCAAGCCCGATCACCCCGTCACTGACGCGGGCTGGTTCCACTACAGCCCCAAGCCCGAGGGTGCTTCCCACGACGGTGCTTCCGGAGGTGCCAAGTGACCCACGCGGCCACTGTCCACAGCCTGTGGACGACAGCGGCGGCGGCGCCCGACAAGATCCCCGCGCCGCACATCGAGTACGGGCAGCTGGCCCCCACCCTGATCGTGCTCGGCGCCGCGATCATCGGTGTACTCGTCGAGGCGTTCCTGCCGCGCGCCCAGCGTTACGCGGCTCAGCTGTTCGTCTCCGTCGTCTCCCTCGCCGCGGCCTTCGCGGCCGTCATCGGCCTCGCCGCCAGCGACTACGGCACCGGGAAGGCCCATGTCGCGGCCATGGGTGCCATCGCCGTCGACGGGCCCGCGCTCTTCCTCCAGGGCACCATTCTCCTGGTCGCGCTGGTCTCGGTGTTCACCTTCGCCGAGCGGCGGCTCGACCCGGTCGTCCACGGCAACCGCGTCGACTCCTTCGCGGCCCAGGCCGCCGCCGTGCCCGGCGGCGACGCCGAGAAGTCCGCCGTCAAGGCCGGGTTCACCACCACCGAGGTCTTTCCGCTGGTCCTCTTCGCGGTGGGCGGCATGCTCGTCTTCCCCGCCGCGAACGATCTGCTGACCCTGTTCGTGGCGCTGGAGGTCTTCTCCCTCCCGCTGTACATCCTGTGCGCGCTCGCCCGGCGCCACCGGATGCTGTCCCAGGAGTCCGCCGTCAAGTACTTCCTGCTCGGCGCCTTCTCCTCCGCGTTCCTGCTCTTCGGGATCGCCCTGCTGTACGGGTACGCGGGCACCGTGGCGTACGCCGGTATCGCCGACGTCGTCAACGGCCAGGTCCGCAACGTCACCCCGGCGCTCGCCGGGACCATGGGCAACGACGTGCTGCTGCTCCTCGGCGGGGCGCTGGTGCTGATGGGGCTGCTGTTCAAGATCGGCGCCGTGCCGTTCCACATGTGGACCCCGGACGTCTACCAGGGCGCCCCCACCCCGGTCACCGGCTTCATGGCCGCGGCCACCAAGGTGGCGGCCTTCGGCGCGCTGCTGCGGCTGCTGTACGTCGTCCTGCCGGGGCTCCGCTGGGACTGGCGGCCGGTCATGTGGGGCGTCGCCATCGTCACCATGCTGGGCGGCGCGATCGTCGCCGTCACCCAGACCGATGTGAAGCGGCTGCTGGCCTACTCCTCCATCGCCCACGCCGGGTTCATCCTCGCCGGTGTCATCGCCACCACGCCGGAGGGCATCTCCTCCGTCCTCTTCTACCTCGCCGCGTACTCCTTCGTGACCCTCGGCGCCTTCGCCGTGGTCACCCTGGTGCGCGACGCGGGCGGCGAGGCCACGCATCTGTCGAAGTGGGCCGGTCTGGGGCGCCGTTCGCCCCTGGTGGCCGCCGTCTTCGCGATCTTCCTGCTGGCCTTCGCCGGTATCCCGCTGACCAGTGGTTTCGCGGGGAAGTTCGCGGTCTTCAAGGCGGCGGCGGACGGGGGCGCGGGTGCGCTGGTCGTGGTCGGTGTGATCTCGTCGGCGATCGCGGCCTTCTTCTACATCCGCGTCATCGTGCTGATGTTCTTCAGCGAACCCCGCACGGACGGCCCCTCGGTGGCCGTCCCGAGCCCCCTGACGTCGTCGGCGATCGCGATCGGCGTGGCGGTGACGGTGGTCCTGGGCGTGGCCCCGCAGTACTTCCTGGACCTGGCGGGCCAAGCAGGCGTCTTCGTCCGCTAGCCGTTCCCGGGGACCGCCCCCGCCCCGGCCGGACCACCGAGAGGTGCCCCGGCCGGGGCGGCGTTGTGTCCCCCACCCCGCCCCTCCCCGAACCAGGGGCTCCGCCCCTGGGCCCCCGCCCCGGCGCGGGCGCCGGGGCGTGTCCGGCCACGTGGCCGAGCCCGGGTGGCTGGGGACTTCGGCCATGGCTGGGGCACCGCGGCGGCAGCCATACGCGCGGCCCGCGTGGCCCGGCCCGCGGTGGCGGGCAGCGGCCCAGGGCTTGGCTCACCGGCACGCAGCCCGGCGGGGCGGTGGGACGTGGCAGCCCGGCCGCCACGGCGGCTCGGCCTTGCCATGGCGCGGGCGCGGTGGGGTCCAGGGGGCGGAGCCCCCTGGGATCGGGTAGGGGCGGGGTGGGGAAACGCACCCTCTGGGCGCGCCCAGCCCGGCGCGGACGGTGGCGGGAGCCCGTTTGGGCGGAGCCCCGGGTTGGGGTGCCGGGGCTGCCTGCCCCGGGGGCGGGGATCAGCCCTTGGGGAGGTCCTTCGGCAGGTCGGTGGGGAGGCCGGAGGGCAGCGAGGTCGGCATGCCGGAGGGGACGTCGCCGGGGGTGGCCCGGGTGAACGTGTCGTTCTCGGAGAGCGCGTCCCAGTCGACGGTGAGCGTCTTGCCGTCGCCGCTCGGGGCCACCTTGCCCATGGCGCGGTCGGTGTTGCCGTCGGCGCACTTGAACATCAGCATCTTCTCGCCGGTGTCGGTGTACTCACCGTTGCAGACGTGCTTGCCCGCGATCAGGGAGGCCTTCTCGCCGCCGATGGACAGGATGAGCGTCTGGTCGCCGTTCTTGGCGAGGTAGGCGCCGGTGATCGTGGAGTCCGCGCCCCCCTCCGCCGGGGCGCTCGACTCCTGCGCCGACGGCGTGTCCTTGGAGGTGTCCTTCGTCCCCTCGTCGCTGTCGCTGCCGCACGCCGTCAGCACAAGGGCGGCCGCGGCCACCGTTCCGGCGATACTCGCTGCCTTCTTCACGCGCTTCTCCTTGGATATTGGATATCAGGGCCATCGGGGCAAGGAGCACGACAAATTAGCAGCCGCTCATGACGCCGCCGGGACAACCTGGCCGGTCACCTCGCCCATACCGATGCGGACCCCGTCCGGGCCGGGCGCCCAGGCGGTGAGGGTCACCTCGTCGCCGTCCTCCAGGAAGGTGCGGGTGCCGTCGGGGAGGCGGAGGGGATCGCGGCCGCCCCAGGTGAGTTCGAGCAGACAGCCCAGCTCGTCCGGGCGCGGGCCGCTGACCGTGCCGGAGGCGAAGAGGTCGCCGGTGCGCAGCGAGGCGCCGTTCACGGTCAGGTGGGCGAGCTGCTGGGCCGCGGTCCAGTACATGGCGGAGAACGGGGGCCGGGAGACGGTGTGGCCGTTGACCGCCACGTCGAGGCGGAGATCGAACCCGCCGGGCTCGGCGGCCGAGTCGTCGAGGTAGGGGAGCGGCGGGACATCGCGGGCGGGCGGGGCGGTACGGGCCGCGGCGAGCGCGTCCAGCGGGGTGACCCAGGCGGCGAGGGAGGTGGCGAAGGACTTGCCGAGGAAGGGGCCGAGGGGGCGGTACTCCCAGGACTGGATGTCGCGGGCGGACCAGTCGTTGAGGAGACAGACGCCGAAGACGTGATCGTGGAACCCGGCGAGCGGCAGCGGTGTATTCAGAGGTGAGGGGGCACCGACGACGAACGCGACCTCGGCTTCGAAGTCGAGGCGCAGCGAGGGGCCGAAGACCGGCCGGGGAGGAGCGGGCGATGAGGGAGCGGACGATGCGGGGGCGGGGGCTTCGGCCGGGGGCAGGTGCTGGCCCTGGGGGCGGACGATGGGCGAGCCCGAGACGAGCACGGTACCGGCCCGGCCGTGGTAGCCGATCGGCATGTGCTTCCAGTTGGGGGTGAGGGCGTCGCCGTCCGGGCGGAAGATCCTGCCCGCGTTGGAGGCGTGGTGCTCGCTGGCGAAGAAGTCGACATAGTCCGCCACCTCGATCGGGAGGTGGAGGGCCACGGTGGCGAGGGGGTGCATCAGGGGCTCGATGGTGTGCCGGTGCGCCGGGTCGGTCAGCCAGTCGCGCAGCTCCGCGCGGACGGCCTGCCAGGCAGGACGGCCCGCGGCCATCAGCGGGTTGAGCGAGGAGGCGCCGAGCAGCTCGGCGTGTGGGGAGGCCGAGGCCGCCGCGGCGGCCCCCGCGTCCAGCACATGACTGCCGTAGCGCACGCCGATTTTCCGCAGATGAGGGGCTTCGGAGGTGGTGAAGACGCCATAGGGGAGGTTGTCCGGGCCGAAGGGGTCGCCTTCGGGCAGGTCGAGCGGGCTTCGCTGCGCCATGGGTGGGGTGCCTCGCCTTCTCGTCGTCGCCACCGCTGTTGTCACGGTGGGGGCGCCACGGTGGGGGTGTCGCCACGGTCGGGGCTCACCCTATGGCCCGGGGCATGCCACCCCTGTGGGGTGACTGCCACCTAAAGGGATGGCAATGTCCGGAAAATCCTTGCTGAAGGAGGTAAATCCGAAGTAGCGTCCTGAATCAGGTCACGCACAGTGGGGGGACCACTGCGGTGGGGTGACCGAGGGGGACTCGTGGCGAGCAGTGCTGTGCCGTTCGCGGTGGACCGTTCCGTGCCGGGGCTGATCGTGAAGATAGGCGATTACCCGCTGCACCACGGGGGTGTGGGGGCCATCCGTTCCCTGGGCCGTCTCGGCATCCCCATGTACGCGGTCACCGAGGACCGTTGGACCCCGGCCGCCCAATCGCGCTATCTGAAGCGGGCCTTCGTCTGGCCGACCACCGGCAGGGAGCGGCCGGAGCGGCTGGTCGAGGGGTTGCTGCGGGCGGCGCGGGCGATCGGCCGTCCGGCGGTCCTGCTGCCCACGGACGAGGAGGCGGCGGTGCTGATCGGCGAGCATGCCGATGTGCTCGCCGGGGAGGGCCGGTTCCTCTTCCCGCGCACCGAGCCGGGGCTGCCCCGGCGGCTGGCCAGCAAGCAGGGGCTGCACGAGCTGTGCGTCGAGCACGGGGTGCCCACCCCGGAGGCGGTGTTCCCCGCTTCGTACGCCGACGTCAAGGCGTTCGCGGTGAGCGCGCGGTTTCCGGTCGTCGCCAAGAACCGGGAGGCGTTCGAGCGGCGGGCGAAGCCCGCGGTGGGCGGCACCACCCGGATCGCCGGGCCGCGCGAGCTGCTGGCGCTGGCCCGCGACTGGGGGCCACGGCCCGGGGTGGTCCTCCAGGAGTACCTGCCACGGGAGTCCGCCGAGGACTGGATCGTGCACGCCTACTTCGACGCGGAGTCCTCGCCACTGGCGATGTTCACCGGCGTCAAGGTGCGCTCCTGGCCGCCGCACGCGGGCATGACGGCGTGCGCCTACACGGTGGACAACGGGGAGCTGGCCCGGATGACGGCCCGGTTCATCAAGCGGATCGGCTTCAGCGGCATCGTCGATCTGGACTGGCGCTTCGACCGGCGGGACGGGCGGTACAAGCTGCTGGACTTCAACCCCCGGATGGGCGCGCAGTTCCGGCTCTTCGAGAACGAGGCGCGGCTCGACGTCGTCCGGGCGCAGCACCTCGATCTGACGGGGCGCAGGGTGCCCGAGGCCGCGCAGCTGGCGGCCCGGCGGTTCGTCGTCGAGAACATTGACCTGCCCGCCCTGCTCGCCTACCGCCGCAGTGGATACACCACGCCGCACGCGCCCGCCCGGGCGAGCGGGACCGAGCTGGCCTGGGCCGCGCGCGACGACCTGCGGCCGTTTTTCACCATGCTCGCGCGCTGCGTGCGGCCCGGTGCGACGCATCTGTACCGGATGTGGCGCGCCAAGAACAGGTAACGCCTTGGGGAGGGGATTCGTGAACGATCCGGTAGCAGTCATCGGGGCCGGTCCATACGGTCTGTCGGCCGCCGCCCACTTACGCGCCCGCGGCCTGCCGGTCCGCGTCTTCGGCGAGCCGATGGTGAGCTGGCGCGAGCAGATGCCCGCGGGCATGCTGCTCAAGTCCACCCCGGTCGCGTCGACCATCGACGCACCGCAGCCGGGGCACACCCTGCTCGACTACTGCCACGCGGTGGGCGGCACGCCCTATCAGTCCGACTGGGACATCATCCCCGTCGAGACCTTCGCGGGGTACGGGCTGTGGTTCCAGGAGCGGCTGGTGCCGGAGCTGGAGCGGACCCGGGTGGTGGCCGTCGACCGGCGGGGCGGCCGCTTCGAGCTGAAGCTGGATTCGGGGGAGCAGTTCACGGCGCGGGCCGTCGTGGTGGCCAGCGGGCTCAGCGGGCTGGCCCATCTGCCCGCCGAGTTCGCCGCCGCCGTCCCCGGCGGCCCGTCCGCGGCCGGGCCGGTGTCGCACAGTTCGCACCACCATGACCTCGGGCGGTTCGCGGGCCGCGAGGTCGTCGTGGTCGGGGCCGGGCAGTCGGCGCTGGAGAGCGCGGTGCTGCTGGCCGATGCGGGCGCCGCGTCGGTGCGGGTGGTGGCCCGGGGGAGGGCCGCCGTCGCCTTCGGCTCCCCGCCGGACCGTCAGCCCCGGCTGCGGCCCGTATCGCCCTTCGGCCGCGCCTGGTCGCTGTACGCGCTGTCGTACCACGCGGCGGGCTTCCGGCGGCTGCCCGCACCGGCCCGGGAGTATCTGGTGCGCACCGTGCTCGGGCCCAAGGGTGCCTGGTGGCTGCGCGGTCGCTTCGCCGGGCGGGTGAAGGTCACCCAGGGGGTGAAGGTCACCCGGGTCACCGTGGAGAGCGGCGGCAGGCCGGTGCTCACGCTGGGCGGCGGCGGCCGGGTCGGCGAGCTGGCCGCCGACCATGTGATGGCCGCGACCGGCTACCGGATGGATCTGGCCGCGCTCGGCTTCCTCGGCCCCGAGCTGCGCGCCGGGGTGGTCACCGGCGCCGGTGGTCCCCGACTGGACGCCGGGTACGGCTCGTCGGTGCCGGGGCTCTATTTCACCGGGCTCCCGGCGGCGGCTTCCTTCGGCCCGGTGATGCGGTTCGTGTGCGGCACGGAGTACGCGTCGCCCCGGCTGGCGAAGGCGGTGGCGGCCGCGCACGGATGAGTGATCCGGGGCCCGTACGGGGTGTGCGGACACCCCCGTACGGACACCCCCGTGCGGACACCCCGGAATCGGGCCTGGGCCCGGTTCCGGCCCCCGATCGGTGAACGGTCGGGGGCCACATGATGAATGATCTGCTCGCGATCGCGGTACCGCGTGGGTAACCGGTCGATTCGGGGTGAGGGCGTTGTGCTGCGCACAAGGCGGGAAGGCGCCCACAGCGATCGATACCCGACCGGATACGCTGCCTTTTGGTGGAGGCGGCGACACATCGACATTCCGCGTGAACGTAGGCAGACAGGAGTACCCCGTGAGCGTCATCGGGCCCTTCGGGCTGAGCGTGCGGGACCAGACTCTGGAAGCCGACACCCAAGCCGGGCTGGCGGCTGTCGAAGAGGGCCTGCTGGAGGCCACCAAGAGCGACGTGCCGTTCATCACCGAGGCCGCCCAGCATCTGGTGCGCGCGGGCGGCAAGCGTTTCCGGCCCCTGCTGGTGCTGCTGGCCGCCCAGTTCGGTGACCCGTACGCCCCCGGTGTGGTGCCCTCGGCGGTCGTCGTCGAGCTGACGCATCTGGCCACGCTCTACCACGACGACGTCATGGACGAGGCGGAAGTGCGGCGCGGGGTGCCCAGCGCCAATGCCCGCTGGGGCAATTCGGTCGCGGTGCTCACCGGTGACTTCCTCTTCGCCCGCGCCTCCCACATCCTGGCCGATCTGGGTCCCGAGGCGGTGCGGGTCCAGGCCGAGGCGTTCGAGCGGCTGGTCACGGGCCAGATCCTGGAGACCGCCGGACCGCGCGGCCGCGACCCCATCGAGCACTATCTGGACGTCCTCGCGGGCAAGACCGGCTCGCTGATCGCCGTCTCGGGGCGGTTCGGCGCGATGATGTCGGGCGCCGACGAGTCCATCGTCAACATCCTGACCCAGTACGGCGAGCGGCTCGGCATGGCCTTCCAGCTGGCCGACGACGTGCTGGACATCGCCAGCGACAGCCATGAGTCCGGCAAGACCCCCGGCACCGATCTGCGCGAGGGCATCGCCACCCTGCCCGTCCTGCATCTGAGAGCGCGGACGGAGGCGACCGGTGCGCCGGAGGACCGGGAGCTGTGCGAGCTGCTCGCGGGCGACCTCACCGACGACGCCCGCCACGCCGAGGTGCTGCGGCGGCTGCGCGTCCACCCCGCCCTGGAGCAGGCCCGCCGGGACACGCTGCGCTATGCGGCGGAGGCCCGCTCGATGCTGGCACCCCTGCCGGAGGGCCCGGCGAAGTCGGCCCTGGAGGGTCTGTGCGACGCGGTGGCCCACCGGGCCGGCTGATCTCCACCCCGCGCTGCCCCGGGGCCCGTGGCCCCTACGGGATACCCCGAGGGGGATCCGCCTCGCGGCGCGGACCGTCATACCGGAGCAGTACGCGGACTTGATCCTGCGGGCTGACGTATCGGCTCTCCCGATTTGGTGGGATGAAAAGACCACCACATGGCGGGATCGGGAGACAATGGCCCGAGAGGTGGACGAGTGCAGGCTGACGACCGCCGCCGACGACGGAGGTAGAGCACACATGGCACGGATCCGACCGATACAGGTCGCCGACGACGGCTTCTGGGACGAGGAACGGCCCACACGACGCACCAAGACGCTCCGCTACGGGGCTCCGGTCGCGGTCGCGGGCATCGCGGCCGCGACGATCGGGCTCGTCCCGGCGCTGGCCAGCAGCGGCGCCCCGGACCTGCCGAAGATCACGGCACAGCAGCTGATCAGCAAGATGGCCGCATCGGACCAGCAGCAGGTGTCCGGCTCGGTGAAGATCACCACCGATCTGGGACTCCCCACGCTCCCGGGCGGCGGCTCCCTCGCCGGTGCCGCGAACGGCCTCGCGGGCGAGAAGGGCGAGGGCACCGCGCCGGAGGCCAAGCTCACCGAGCTGGCGTCCGGCACCCACACCCTGCGGGTGGCCGCCGACGGCCCCGACAAGCAGCGGGTGTCGATCGTCGAGAACGCCGCCGAGTACAGCATGATCCACAACGGCGACGAGCTGTGGGCGTACGACAGCGGCAGCAACTCCGTCTTCCACTCCACCGCCCCCAAGGGCGCCGGGGGCAAGGGCGACCACCGTGGCGAGGCCCCCAAGGACCTGGAGGGTGCCACTCCGCAGCAGCTCGCGAAGCAGATGCTGGCCGCCGTGGACGACACCACCGACGTGACGGTCGACGGCACCACCCAGGTCGCCGGGCGGGACGCCTACGAGCTGCTGATCAAGCCCAAGCAGAGCGCGTCCACGGTCGGCTCGGTCCGGATCGCGGTCGACGCGGACAACGGTGTGCCGCTGAAGTTCACCCTCACCCCGAAGAGCGGCGGCAAGGCAGCCGTCGACGTCGGCTTCACCAAGGTCGACTTCGGCAAGCCCGCCGCGGGCACCTTCGACTTCACGCCGCCCAAGGGCGCCAAGGTCACCGAGGACAGCGCCGACGGCCCGGGCCATGGGGAGAAGGGCTTCAAGGGCCAGCCGGGCGGCGCGGACGCCATGGCGGGTTCGCTGTCCGGGCTGAACGTCACCGGGAAGGGCTGGGCCACCATCGCCCGCCTCGACGACGGCCAGAAGTCCGGGGTGACCGGAGAGACCCCCTCCGCGCCGGGCGGCGACGGCGGAGCGGCCTCCGACCTCCTCGGCAGCTTCGGCAAGAAGGTCAAGGGCGACTTCGGCTCCGGCACGGTGTTCAGCACCCGCCTGGTCAACGCGCTGATGACCGACGACGGCAAGGTCTTCGTCGGCGCGGTCGACAAGGACGCCCTGGTCGCGGCCGCCAACAAGGCCAAGTAGGAGCAGAGGGAAGGAGAGCCCGTGGACGAGCGGTCCGCCGATGCCGTGGTGGAGACCCGCGGGCTCACCAAGCGCTACCGGGGCGGGCAGCTCGCCGTCGACGGGCTCGACCTGACCGTCCCGCGCGGCAGCGTCTTCGGCTTCCTCGGGCCCAACGGCTCGGGGAAGACGACGACGATCCGCATGCTCATGGGCCTGATCGAGCCCACCTCGGGCGGCGCCCGGCTGCTGGGCCTGCCGATGCCGCGCGCCGCCCGCAGCGTGCTGCCCAGGGTGGGTGCCCTCATCGAGGGACCCGCCCTCTACCCGTATCTGAGCGGCCGGGACAATCTGCTGCGCTACGACGCCGCCGACCCGACCGCCGACCCCCGTACCCGGGCCGCCCGCGCCGCCTCGGCGCTGGACCGGGTCGGGCTCGGGGCCGCGGCGGGGAAGAAGGCGCGGGCGTACTCGCTGGGGATGAAACAGCGCCTCGGCCTGGCCGCCGCCCTGCTCCAGCCGCGTGAGCTGCTGGTTCTCGACGAGCCGACCAACGGGCTCGACCCCCAGGGCATGCGCGAGATCCGTACCCTGGTGCGCGCGCTGGCCCAGGAGGGCACCACGGTCTTCCTCTCCTCGCATCTCCTGGACGAGATCGAACAGGTCTGCACCCATGCGGCGGTCATGACCCGGGGCCGCCTGATCGCCCAGGGCACGGTCGCCGAGCTGGCGGCGGGCAGCCGCGGCAGGCTGTCCGTCACCACCCCGGACCCGGCCGACGCCGTCCGCGTCCTCAAGGAGCACGGGGTGACGGACCTGGTGGTCCTGGCGGAACGGGTCTCCGGCGAGCTGCCCACGCCCGCGCCCGAGCCCGCCGACCTGAACGCCGCCCTGGTGCGCGCCGGGGTGCGGGTACGGGCCTTCGGCGCCGAGGGCGCCTCGCTGGAGGACGCCTTCGTCGCGCTGACCGGGGAGGGATTCGATGTCGCGGGCTGAAGCGGCTGAAGCGGCTGAAGCGGCTGAAGCGGCTGAAACGGCTGGGGTCGGAGGGACGTACGAGACGCCCCGGGCGCGGCCGCTGTGGGCCCTGGACCTCTTCCGCAGCGAGCTGTCCACCACCTTCCGCCGCTGGCGGACCCTGGCGCTGCTCGGGGTGCTCGCGGCCGTCCCGGTCCTCATCGGCGTCGCCGTGAAGATCGAGACCAGCGACGGCGGCGGCTTCGGCCGGGGTGGCGGCGGAGGCGGAGGCGGCGGAGCCGGTGGCGACGGGCCCGCCTTCTTCTCGCAGATCACCAACAACGGGATCTTCCTCGTCTTCGCCGCGCTGGCGGCGACGCTGCCCGTCTTCCTGCCGATGGCCATCGGCGTGATCGCCGGGGACTCCATCGCCGGTGAGGCGGGTCCGGGGACGCTGCGCTATCTGCTGGTCGCCCCCGCCGGGCGCACCCGGCTGCTGCTCGCCAAGTTCGTCACCATCCTGGCGTTCTGCCTGGCCGCGACCCTCACGGTGGCCGCCGCCGGGCTCGCGACCGGGGCGATGCTGTTCCCGCTCGGCGATGTCACGCTGATCTCCGGCACCTCGGTGTCCTTCGGTGACGGGCTGGTACGGGCGCTCGGCGTGGCGGGCGTCGTGGCGCTGTCACTGGTGGGGATCGCGACGGTGGGCCTGTTCATCTCCACCCTCACCAACAGCGGCATCGCGGCCATGGCGACCACCGTCGGGCTCGTGGTCACGGTGCAGATCCTGGACACGATCCCGCAGCTGCACGCGATCCATCCGTATCTCTTCCCGCACTACTGGCTCAGCTTCGCGGATCTCCTCCGCCAGCCGGTCTACTGGGACCAGCTCATCAAGAACGCCGAGCTGCAGGGGCTGTATCTGGCCGTGTTCGGCTCGGCGGCCTGGGCCCGGTTCACCGCGAAGGACATCACGGTCTGAGCGGTCCGAGTGGTCCGAGCGGTCCGTACGCTTCCGTACGGACCGCTCAGGAATGCCGGTGCGTCAGGCGGACAGCGTCCAGACGGCGTACGCGATGGCGTCGCTGTTGCGGTCCAGCGCGGTGTCGTTGATGTTGGTCGTGGTGTCGCACGAGCGGTGGTAGCAGCGGTCGAAGGCCTGACCGGAGGTGCCGCCCCACTTCTGGGCCTGGGCGGCGGTCTTGATGTAGTCGGCGCCGCTGAACAGGCCGCCCACCGGGATGCCCACGTTCTTGAACGGAGCGTGGTCGGAGCGGCCGTCGCCCTCGGTCTCTATCTCCGTCGAGACGCCCTTGGTCGCGTAGAAGTCCTTGAAGACCCCTTCGATCCGGGCGTCGTCGTCATAGACGAAGTAGCCCGGGTTGGGCGAGCCGATCATGTCGAAGTTGAGATAGCCGTCGATCTTCGCCCGGTTGGCGGACGACAGGCCGTTGACGTAGTTCCGCGACCCGACCATGCCCAGCTCCTCGGCGCCCCACCAGGCGAACCGCAGGTGCTTGGCGGGCTTCAGCCCTGAGCGGGCGACGGTGAGCGCGGTCTCCAGGATGGCGGCGGACCCCGAGCCGTTGTCGTTGATGCCGGGTCCCGCGCTGACGGAGTCCAGGTGGGCGCCGGAGAACACCACGTTGTCGGCGTCGCCGCCGGGCCAGTCGGCGATGAGGTTGTAGCCGGTGGCGCCGCCGGAGGTGAACTGCTGGACCGTGGTGGTGAACCCGGCCGAGTCCAGCAGTCCCTTGATGTAGTCGAGCGACGCCTTGTAGCCGGGGCGGCCGTGGGCGCGGTTGCCGCCGTTGGCGGTGGCGATGGACTGGAGCTTGGTCAGATGCGCCTTGACGTTGGCGAGCGGCACATCCGGTACGGCGAGCGCGGCGGCCGCCGGAGGCGGGGGAGCCGCGGCCGCGGAGGTGGCGGGGGCGGCCGAGACCAGGGCGGCGATCGCCGTCCCGGCGGCGACTGCGGCCGCCGTGCGGCGGGTCATGGATCTTCGGGGGGTGTGGCGGGGCTCAGCACATGACGACATGGGGGGCTCCGATTCCGAACGGGGACTGCACGGAATGACGTGACGCTGTGTGATGCACGAGGTGATGCACAAGGTGATGCACGTACGTACGTACCCATGGGGGTGGTGGAGCGGTACGACAAGATGACGCCGAAATGGCGCGAGGCTGATGCTCCGGGTGTGGCTGACCCTCCGTCAAGGGCAAAATCCGGACATCAGCCGCCGGATATCGGGCCGGGCTGTGGCTCCGCCGCCTTGGCCGGTGCCGCGGCCGCCAGCGCCGCCGCGTCCGCCAATTGGCGGCGTGCCCGGTGCCCGGTCCGCAGCGCGTCCCAGGTGAGCAGCGCGAGCGCGAGCCAGACGAGGGAGAACCCCGCCCACCGCTCGGGCGGCATGGACTCGTGGAAGACGGCCACCCCGAGGATGAACTGGGAGGTGGGTGTGAGGTACTGGAGCATCCCGATGGTCGACAGCGGTAGCCGTACCGCGGCCGCCCCGAACAGGCTCAGCGGCACCGCCGTGATCAGCCCGCAGCTCACCAGCAGCACCGAATGGCCCGTCCCGCCGCTGCCGAACGTGCTGTCGCCGCTCATCGCGAGGAAGCCGATGAAGCCGAGCGCGGGCAGGAACTGGACGGCGGTCTCGGCGGCCAGCGACTCCAGCCCGTCCAGCCCGATCCGCTTCTTGACCAGGCCGTACGTGGCGAAGGAGAAGGCCAGCGTGAGGGCGATCCAGGGCAGCTTGCCGTAGCCGACGGCCAGCACGCCCACCGCCACCACGCCGACGCCGACCGCCACCCACTGCACCGGGCGCAGCCGCTCGCGCAGCAGCAGAACGCCGAAGCCGATGCTGACCAGCGGGTTGATGAAGTAGCCGAGCGCCGTCTCGACGACGTGTCCGCTGTTGACGCCCCAGATGTAGAGGCCCCAGTTGAGGGAGATGGCGGTCGCGGCGAGCGCGACGAGACCGAGCCGCCGGGGCTGCCGCAGCAGCGGGCCGACCCAGGACCAGCGGCGCAGGACCAGCAGGATGAGCCCGACGACCACCAGCGACCAGACCATGCGGTGGGCGAGGATCTCGACCGCCCCGGCGGGCTCCAGCAGCGGCCAGAAGAGCGGGGCGAGACCCCACAGCCCGTACGCGGTGAAGCCGTAGAGGAGACCGGTGCGGTCCTGTTGGTGCTGCGGCTGCATAAGGGCCTCCCCGACGGCGTGGCGGCCCTGGTGCAGGGGCCTGTCCGACGGTAGCGCCGGGCGGCCCGGCTGTCATCACCGTATCCACGATACGGAACTGACAGCCGGGCCGCCCGGGCTGATGGGTCCGGGTCAGCCCTTCAGGGCCAGCGCGAGGGAGTCCGCGATCGGGGTGGTCGGGCGGCCGGTCAGGCGGGACAGGTCGCCGGGGGTGGCGGCCAGGCGGCCGCGCTCGATCGCCGTGTCGACGTCGGCCAGGATGGCGGCGAAGGGCTCGGGCAGGCCCGCGCCGGTCAGGATCTGCTGGACCTCCCCGGCGGAGACGGCGCGGTAGGCGATCTCCTTGCCGGTCTGCCGGGCGATCTCGGCGGCGTATTCGGCGAAGCTCCAGGCGGTGTCGCCGGACAGCTCGTACGCGGTGTTCTCGTGTCCCTCACCGGTCAGTACGGCGACGGCGGCCGCCGCGTAGTCGGCGCGCGAGGCGGAGGCGACCCGGCCCTCGCCCGCGGCGGCGACGACGGCGCCGTGCTCCAGCACGGGGGCCAGCCGCTCGGTGTAGTTCTCGTTGTACCAGCCGTTGCGCAGCAGCGAGTACGGCAGACCGGACTCGGTGATCGCCTGCTCGGTGGCCCGGTGCTCATCGGCGAGCGTGAAGTCGGCGGCCGGGCCGCCCAGCACGCTGGTGTACGCGAGCAGCGCGACCCCGGCCTCCTTGGCGGCGTCGATGACGGCCTGGTGCTGCGGAACGCGCTGCCCGACCTCGCTGCCGGAGATCAGCAGCACCTTGTCGCCCGCCGCGAAGGCGCCGCGCAGCGTCTCGGGCCGGCTGTAGTCGGCCACCTTCAGGGTGACGCCGCGGGCGGCGAGGGCGGCGGCCTTGTCGGCGTCGCGCACGACGGCGGTGACCCGGTCGGCCGGAACCTTCTCCAGCAGGCCGTCGATGACAAGGCGGCCGAGGTGTCCGGTGGCTCCGGTGACGACGATGCTCATGGGGGTGTCTCTCTTCTGGTCGCGTTGTCCGATTCGCTCACCACCTTAGACGCAGCGCTAACTTTTTGAAAGTATCCCTGCGGGCATACGAAACGGCCAGGCCGGGGATCAACCCCGGCCTGGCCGCGTACAGGCAGACGGACGGCTCAGCCGACGACGGTCCAGGTGTCGTTCCCCGCGAGCAGCGCGCCGAGGTCGCCCTTGCCCTCGCGCTCGACGGCGGCGTCGAGCTGGGTCGTCATCTGGTCGTCGTAGACCGGGCGCTGGACGTCGCGCAGCACCCCGATGGGGGTGTGGTGCAGCGTGTCCGGGTGGGCCAGCCGGGACAGGGCGAACGCGGTGGTGGGGGAGGCCGCGTGGGCGTCGTGGACCAGGACGCTGCCCTCGTTCTCCGGGGTGACCGCGACGACCTCCAGGTCACCGGTGGCCTGGTTCCGTACGACGCCCTTGGCGTTGTCCGCGCCGAAGCGGATCGGGCGGCCGTGCTCCAGCCGGATCACGGCTTCCTCCGCCTGCTCCTTGTCCTTGAGCGCGTCGAAGGCGCCGTCGTTGAAGATGTTGCAGTTCTGGTAGATCTCCACCAGCGCGGTGCCCGGGTGGGCGGCGGCCTCGCGCAGCACCTGGGTGAGGTGCTTGCGGTCGGAGTCCACGGTGCGGGCGACGAAGCCCGCCTCGGCGCCGATCGCCAGCGAGAGGGGGTTGAACGGCGCGTCCAGGGACCCCATCGGCGTGGACTTGGTGATCTTGCCGACCTCGGAGGTCGGGCTGTACTGGCCCTTGGTGAGGCCGTAGATCCGGTTGTTGAAGAGCAGGATCTTCAGGTTCACATTGCGGCGCAGCGCGTGGATGAGGTGGTTGCCGCCGATGGACAGCGCGTCGCCGTCACCGGTGACCACCCACACCGACAGGTCGCGCCGGGCGGCCGCGAGGCCGGTGGCGATCGCCGGGGCGCGGCCGTGGATCGAGTGCATCCCGTAGGTGTTCATGTAGTACGGGAAGCGGGAGGAGCAGCCGATGCCGGAGACGAAGACGATGTTCTCCTTCGCCAGCCCCAGCTCGGGCATGAAGCCCTGCACGGCGGCGAGGATCGCGTAGTCACCGCAGCCGGGGCACCAGCGCACCTCCTGGTCGGACTTGAAGTCCTTCATGGACTGCTTGCCCTCGGCCTTGGGCACCAGGGACAGCGCCTCGGACAGCGCGAGGGGCGGCGTGGTGGGCGGCTGCGAGAGGATCTCAGTCATCGATGGCCTCCTTGAGGGCCGTCGCCAGCTGCTCGGCCTTGAACGGCAGTCCCCGCACCTGGGTGAAGGAACGGGTGTCGACGAGGTACTTGGCGCGGATGAGGGTGGCGAGCTGGCCGAGGTTCATCTCGGGCACGACGACCTTGTCGTAAGCGGCCAGCACCGCGCCCAGGTTGGCCGGGAAGGGGTTGAGGTGGCGCAGATGGGCCTGGGCGATCCGGTCGCCCGCCCGCCGTACGCGCCGCACGGCGGCGGTGATCGGCCCGTACGTCGAGCCCCAGCCCAGCACCAGGGTGCGGGCGTCGCCGGTGGGGTCGTCCACCGTCAGCTCCCCGACCTCGACGCCGTCGACCTTGGCCTGCCGGACGCGGACCATGTGGTCGTGGTTGGCCGGGTCGTAGGAGATGTTGCCGGAGCCGTCCTGCTTCTCGATGCCGCCGATGCGGTGTTCGAGCCCCGGGGTGCCGGGCACCGCCCACGGGCGCGCCAGGGTCAGCGGGTCGCGCTTGTACGGCCAGAAGACCTCGGTGCCGTCCTCGGTGGTGTGGTTGGGGCCGGTCGCGAACTGGACCCGCAGGTCCGGCAGGTCGTCGACCTCCGGCACCCGCCACGGCTCCGACCCGTTGGCCAGATAGCCGTCGGAGAGCACGAAGACCGGGGTGCGGTAGGTGAGCGCGATCCGCGCCGCGTCCAGCGTGGCGTCGAAGCAGTCGGCCGGGGTCTTCGGCGCCACGATCGGCACCGGCGCCTCGCCGTTGCGCCCGTACATCGCCTGCAGCAGATCCGCCTGCTCGGTCTTGGTCGGCAGCCCGGTGGACGGCCCGCCGCGCTGGATGTCGATCACCAGCAGCGGCAGCTCCAGGCTGACCGCGAGCCCGATGGTCTCCGACTTCAGCGCCACCCCGGGACCGGATGTGGTGGTCACCGCGAGCGCCCCGCCGAACGCGGCGCCCAGCGCCGCGCCGATGCCCGCGATCTCGTCCTCGGCCTGGAAGGTGCGCACGCCGAAGTTCTTGTGCTTGCTCAGCTCGTGCAGGATGTCGGAGGCCGGGGTGATCGGGTACGAGCCCAGGAACAGCGGCAGGTCCGCCTGCCGGGACGCGGCGATCAGGCCGTACGACAGCGCCAGGTTGCCGGAGATGTTCCGGTACGTACCCGAGGGGAAGGCGGTGGAGGCGGGCGCCACCTCGTAGGAGACCGCGAAGTCCTCGGTGGTCTCGCCGAAGTTCCACCCGGCCCGGAAGGCCGCCACGTTCGCCTCGGCGATCTGCGGCTTCTTGGCGAACTTCTGGCGCAGGAACTTCTCGGTGTTCTCGGTGGGCCGGTGGTACATCCACGACAGCAGGCCGAGCGCGAACATGTTCTTGCTGCGCTCCGCCTCCTTCCGGGACAGCCCGAACTCCTTCAGGGCCTCGATGGTCAGCGTCGTCAGCGGCACCGGGTGGACCTGGTACGCGTCCAGCGAGCCGTCTTCGAGCGGGCTGCGCTCGTAGCCGACCTTCGCCATGGGCCGCTTGGTGAACTCGTCGGTGTTGACGATGATGTCGGCGCCGCGCGGGACGTCGCCCAGATTGGCCTTGAGCGCGGCCGGGTTCATCGCCACCAGGACGTCCGGCGCGTCGCCGGGGGTGAGGATGTCGTGATCGGCGAAGTGGAGCTGGAAGCTCGACACTCCGGGCAGGGTGCCGGCGGGGGCACGGATCTCCGCCGGGAAGTTCGGCAGGGTCGACAGGTCGTTCCCGAACGACGCCGTCTCCGAGGTGAACCGGTCTCCGGTGAGCTGCATACCGTCACCCGAGTCACCGGCGAATCGGATGATGACGCGATCCAGACGGCGGACCTCCTTGCCGCCGTCCGGTGTTCCCCGTTCCCCTGCGAGCCCCCGCTCGCCCTGCTGATCGGCTGGTTCGGCCTGCTCGGCCGGGCTGCTGACCTGGCTGGTCACTGCTTCGGACCTCCCTCGAGGCGGCGCACCTGGACCGTTCGGTGCCGACCGGTTGTCCCACGGCCATCGTACGTCGGTAAGGTTCGCCTTCCCTGGGTGGATCACCCAGGAAATCGCACATCACGTGTCCGTTATGTCATGGTGTGGCATGACTTTCCCGGGCTCCGGGGTGTGATGTCTGGTGATCCCCTCACTCGGCCTTTGGTCCCGCTTTGGCCCCGCCGGGGGGCCTACGACCTCCGCCGGGCCGCCGGTCGGCCACCGCCGTCAGGAGTTGAGGTAGGTGAGCACCGCGAGCACGCGACGGTGATCCCCGTCACTCGGCGACAGGCCCAGCTTCAGGAAGATGTTGCTGACGTGCTTCTCGACCGCGCCGTCGCTCACCACCAGCTGCCGGGCGATCGCCCCGTTCGTCCGGCCCTCGGCCATCAGGACCAGGACCTCCCGCTCCCGTGGGGTGAGCCCGGCCAGCACGTCCTGCTTGCGGCTGCGGCCCAGCAGCTGGGCGACGACCTCCGGGTCCAGCGCCGTACCGCCCCGGGCCACCCGGACCACCGCGTCCACGAACTCGCGCACGTCGGCCACCCGGTCCTTGAGCAGATAGCCGATGCCGCGGCTGTTCCCGGCCAGCAGCTCGGTCGCGTACTGCTCCTCCACGTACTGCGAGAGCACCAGCACCCCGATCCCCGGGTGGTCGTGGCGCAGCCGGATCGCGGCCCGCACCCCCTCGTCGGTGTGGGTGGGCGGCATCCGTACGTCGGCGACCACCACATCCGGCAGCGCGCCCTCGTCGGCCAGCTCGCGGATCGCCTTGATCAGCGTCTCCGCGTCCCCCACCCCCGCGACGACGTCATGGCCCCGGTCGGTCAGCAGCCGGGTCAGGCCCTCCCGCAGCAGCACCGAATCCTCGGCGATGACCACCCGCACTCTGTCCTCCACCACGATGCCCCCGGCCCCAGTCGTGTCCGCGTTGTTCCGCGTTGTCGGGGCCAGCATTCCAGGATTCGGACGGATCCGTCGCGCACCTCGACCGGTCCGCTCGACGGGTCCGCCGTCTCAGCGCCCGTCTCAGCGCCAGGGCAGCTCGACCGTCACCGTCGTCGGGCCGCCGGGCGGGGAGTGGACGACCAGCGCCCCGTCGACCGCCTCGACGCGCTCGGCCAGCCCGGACAGCCCGCTGCCCCCGCCCGAGGTGCCCGCCCCGCCGCGCCCGTCGTCGCCGACCCGCAGCATCACCCGGTTCTCGGTGCGCCACACGTCGACGTCGGCCGTGCGGGCGGCGCTGTGTTTGCTGATGTTCTGGAGGAGTTCGGAGACGGTGAAGTAGGCGATGCCTTCGATGGCGGGTGCGGGTCGCTGGGGGAGGTCGACGGTGACGGTGACGGGGACGGTGCAGCGGGCGGCGAGTGCGGAGAGGGCGGGGCCGAGTCCTCGGTCGGTGAGGATGGCGGGGTGGATGCCGCGGGCGAGGTCGCGGAGTTCCTGGAGGGCGAGTTTGATCTCGCCGTGGGCTTCGTCGACCATGCGGGCGGCCGCTTCGGGGTCTTCGTCGAGTTTTTCCTTGGCGAGGCCGAGGCCCATGGCGAGGGTGACGAGGCGGGCTTGCGCTCCGTCGTGGAGGTCGCGTTCGATACGGCGCAGATCGGCGGCGGCGGTGTCGACCACCGTGCCCCGGTCCGACTCCAGCTCCCACACCCGGGTCGCCAGCCGGGACGGCCCCAGCAGCCCGAGGACCAGCAGCCGGTCGATGGCGGTCAGCGCCCGCATCGCCCACGGGGTCGCCAGCAGGACCAGCACCCCGAGGACACAGGACGCGGTGACCTCGAACGGGGTGTCGAGGTAGAAGTGGCGCCCTCTGCTGTCGTCCCCGAACAGCTCGATACCGGGCTGATCGATGTACGCGGGGAAGACCCACCGCCACAGCGGATACGTCGCGAAACCCCAGCCGTAGCAGGTGAACACCATCGCGACGGTGAAGGCGAAGATCGCCCACGGCAGGTGCAGCAGCGCGTACAGGACATGCCGCCACGAGGTGCCGCTCTTGAGCAGCGCGCCCACCCACGACACCGGCCCCCGCTTGCCGCTCGCCGGGCGCACCGGCTCCGGCTCGGCGATCCTGAGCCCCAGCAGCGCGCGGGCGCGGGCCCGCTCCACGACCCCGATCCCCCGGCAGCCCGCCAGGGCGGCGCCCAGCACCGGGACGCCGAGGAAGGTGATCAGGAGCCCGGCGCCGAGGGAGAGCATGATGGCCGCGTACGAGAAGGTCAGGACCGCCATCGGCAGGCTGATCACCAGATAGAGGAACTCGCGCCAGACGCGGCCCTCGAACGGCGCGCGCAGTACCGGTGGCACCAGGCCGCGCCGGGGTTCGCTGCCCGGCTCGTACGGCTCGTACGGTCCGTATGCGGTGGCCATCTCGTCGTCCGTCCTCCCGAGCCGAAGCCGAAGCCGGAGCTGGTGCCCGGCTCGGCCGCTGTCGTCGTACTCCAGATTCCCCGGCACCGGCGGGCCGGGCCATGAAGCGGGTCGGCGTCTTCACCCGGGGGTTAGCCCCACCCCCCGAGCGGCTTACGGGGTGCGGCGGGCCGCCGCCGTGCGGCGGGGGACTCCGCCGGTGTGGCTCGTGCCGTCGCGGTCGCGCCACGGCAGCTCGGCGTCCACCGAGGTCGGGCCGCCGGGCGGGGACTCCACCTCGAACCGGCCGTCGACCGCCTCGATGCGCTCGGTCAGCCCGGCCAGCCCGGTACCGCCGCCCGCCGTGCCCGCGACTGAGGTGCCCGCGCCGCCGCGGCCGTCGTCCCGCACCCGGATCAGCAACCGGCTGCCCGACCGGGCCAGGGTCACCGAGGCGGTGCGGGCGGCGCTGTGTTTGCTGATGTTCTGGAGGAGTTCGGAGACGGTGAAGTAGGCGATGCCTTCGATGGCGGGTGCGGGTCGCTGGGGGAGGTCGACGGTGACGGTGACGGGGACGGTGCAGCGGGCGGCGAGTGCGGAGAGGGCGGGGCCGAGTCCTCGGTCGGTGAGGATGGCGGGGTGGATGCCGCGGGCGAGGTCGCGGAGTTCCTGGAGGGCGAGTTTGATCTCGCCGTGGGCTTCGTCGACCATGCGGGCGGCCGCTTCGGGGTCTTCGTCGAGTTTTTCCTTGGCGAGGCCGAGGCCCATGGCGAGGGTGACGAGGCGGGCTTGCGCTCCGTCGTGGAGGTCGCGTTCGATACGGCGCAGATCGGCGGCGGCGGTGTCGACCACCGTGCCCCGGTCCGACTCCAGCTCCGCGATACGCCGCTCCAGCTCATCCGACGGCGACAGCAGCCCCCGCACCATCAGCCGGTCGACATTGGTCAGCGCCCGGGCGATCCACGGCAGCACCGGCCAGGCGATGAACAGCGAGATCAGCGCCACGGTGAAGGTGAGGACGCCCCAGGGCAGCCGGATGGCCGCGTACAGCGTGGACCGCCAGCCCACCGGGTCCCGCAGGCTCCGCCACACCCAGCCGAAGAAGCCGTCGTCCCCCCGGCCCGGCATCCGGCTGGGCTCGTCCACCCGGACCGCCAGCAGCGCCCGGGCGCGGGACCGCTCGAACCGGGCGAACCCCCGGCTCCCCAGCAGGCCCACGGCCAGCACGGGCAGACCGGCGATCGTGACCGCCATGCCCACGCCCACGGCCAGCCAGGTCAGCCCGTAGACGAAACCGAAGATGCCCATCGGCAGATTGATCAGGAGATGCGTGATCTCCTTCCACGTCTGCGCGGGATAGGCGAAGGCGGGCGGGCGCGGCAGTCGCTCGCCGCCGCTCGCACCGGGGGAACTGGAGGTCATGGCAGCCAAGACTGCCGCCCTGCGGCGGGCGGCGCCATGGGGCGCGTCGCCGGGCGTGAGTAGGGCTATCCCCACCCACCCGCTGTCCACCGCGGGCTCCGCATGCCGGACGGGCGGATCACCCCACCGCCGGTAGGGCCTAGACTCCCGTGCGTACGGATCGTCGAACACACGACGTCGGCGAGCAGCAGGCAGGACAGGGAGCGAGGGGCGGACGTGCCGGAGGCGACGACCGTACGTGCGGCCAGTAGCGTCCCGCTCGCGGCCGACTATTTCCACGCCTATACGCTGGTGGGTCTGGTCGCGGCGGTCGGGGTGATCTTCGTCGCCGTGGCCTTCGGGGCAGGGCGGCTGCTGCGGCCGGTGGTGCCGACGCCGGAGAAGCTGCTCACGTACGAGTGCGGCGTGGATCCCGTGGGCGAGAGCTGGGCACACACCCAGGTCCGCTACTACGTCTACGCTTTCTTGTACGTGATTTTCGCGGTGGATTCGATCTTCCTGTTCCCGTGGGCGACGGTCTTCGCCGCGCCCGGTTTCGGCGCCGCGACCCTGGTGGAGATGTTCATCTTCCTCGGGTTTCTCGCCGTAGGTCTGCTGTACGCATGGAAGAAGGGCGTCCTGGAATGGACGTGACACCGACCCCCGCGCAGGCTCCCGTGGATCTCCCGGAGCCGCGCCGCCTCGGCCCGCTCGCCCGGCTGGCGCCTGAACCGATGAAGGTGGTCCTGAACTGGGGCCGCCGCTACAGCCTGTGGGTGTTCAACTTCGGGCTGGCCTGCTGCGCCATCGAGTTCATCGCCGCCTCGATGGCCCGCCACGACTTCATGCGGCTCGGCGTGATCCCGTTCGCGCCCGGGCCGCGCCAGGCCGACCTGATGGTCGTCTCCGGCACCGTGACGGACAAGATGGCGCCCGCGGTCAAGCGGCTCTACGAGCAGATGCCGGAGCCGAAGTACGTGATCTCCTTCGGCGCCTGCTCGAACTGCGGCGGCCCGTACTGGGACTCGTACGCCGTGACCAAGGGCGTCGACCAGATCATCCCGGTCGACGTCTACGTCCCCGGCTGCCCGCCCCGGCCCGAGGCGCTGCTCCAGGGGATCCTCAAGCTCCAGGAGAAGATCGCCCGCGAGTCGCTGGGGGAGCGGTACGCGACGGAAGGCGGCCGCCGCCCGTCCACGGCCGCGCTGCGCAGCGGCCTGGTCACGCCCCCGGACGCCGGGGAGGACGCGCGATGACGGAGCCGACGGAGCCGACGCAGCCGACTGAGCCTGCGGAGCCTGACGCTGTGGTGGGCTGGCTCCCCACCCCCGCCCCCGAACTGTTCGGCGAGGGCGCGACGGCCGAGGAGGCCTACGGCCTGCTCACCGTCGACGTGCCCGCCGAGGCCTGGATCACGGCGCTGGAGACCGCCCGCTCCACCCTCGGCTGCACCTACTTCGACTGGCTGAGCGCGGTGGACGAGCCCGGCCAGGGCTTCCGGGTGGCCGCCCACGTCGTCGCCCTCGCCGCCCTCGCCCCGGGGGCCGCCATACGCCGCCTCCTGGTCCGCACCACCGTGCCGCACGACGCGGCCACGCTGCCCACCGCCGTGGGCGTCTACGCGGGCGCGGCCTGGCATGAGCGCGAGACCCACGAGATGTTCGGGATCGGCTTCAGCGGCCACCCCGACCTCGCGCCGCTGCTGCTGCCCGACAACTTCGAGGGCCACCCGCTGCGCAAGGACTTCGTGCTGGCAGCCCGGGTCGCCAAGGCCTGGCCGGGCGCGAAGGAGCCGGGCGAGTCCGATCACGGCGGCCCCAAGCGCCGCCAGATGCTCCCGCCGGGCGTGCCCGACCCCAACGAATGGGGCCCCCTCAAGGGCCAGCTCCCCCCGGCCCCCGCCCGCCCGGCCCGCGGCGCCCGAGCGGCAGGCGACCGCCCCGCCCGCCGCCGCCCGGCCCCCGGCGACACCCCAGCAGCAGAGCGCCCCACCCGCCGCACCCGCACCGCGAGCGAGGGCTCGGCGAGCCAGCAGTCCGCGGCCGACACCGCGCCGACCCCGGACGCCCCGGCCCCCGAGCACCCCACGAGGCGTGCACGCGGCGCGGGCGAGGGCTCGGCGAGCCCGCAGCCCGAGGCGGCCCCGGCGACGGACGCCCCGGCGCGGCGCACGCGCAGCGCGTCGGCCGCCGAGCCGACGCCATCGGAGCAGCCCCCGGCGCCGGAGCGCGCCGAGGCCACGTCCGGCGATGCGCAGTCCGGCACCACGCCGCCCGAGCGCCCGGATCGCCATACCCGCAGCGCGGCGGAGGGCTCGGCGAGTGAGCAGGCCGACGCGGGCAAGGGCACGCAGAGCGAGCCGTCCGAGGCGGCCCCGACGACGGCCGACCCAGCGGCGGAGCGCCCGGCGCGGAGCGCATCGACGGCATCGGAGCAGACCCCGGCGCCGGAGCGGACGGCCGCTGAGCCGACGACGCCCGGCACGTCGGGCCCGACCCCGGCCGAGAAGCCGAGCCGCAGCGCGGGCGAGGACTCGGCGAGCCAGCGAGCTGCTGCCGAGACGACGGCGGATGCCGCGCCGAGCGCGGAGCCGGAGCGCCCCGCCCGCGGCACTGGCGGAACAGGCGAGGGTACGGCCGCAGGCCGTCCCTCCGCCCGCCCGGCGCGGCGGACCCGGTCGTCCGACGCCCCCTGGCACAACCCGCGCCCGGCGCGGGACGACACGGCCGAGTCCGGCCGTGAGCCGGGAGCGGACGAGGTGCGGCCCGGTGCCGCGAAGCAGGGCACCCCGGAGCAGGATGCCGCGAAACCCGGCGCCCCGGAGCAACCGGACGACGCGCAACCCGGCACCGGCGACCCCGAAGCGGCGCAACCCGGCACCGACAAACCCGGCGCCGCGAAACCCGGCGACCACGAGACGACGACCCACCCCGACGGCCCACCAGGAGGCACCGCGTGAACGACGTCCTCGACGTCGCGCTGCGACTGCTCGCCCTCCTCGTCGCGTTCCTGGTTCTCCCGCTGCTCGTCGGTCAGACCGAGCACAAGGTCATGGCCCATATGCAGGGCCGCCTCGGGCCGATGTACGCGGGTGGGTTCCACGGGTGGGCCCAGCTGGTCGCGGACGGCGTGAAGTTCGCGCAGAAGGAGGACGTCGTTCCGGCCGGGGCCGACCGGCGGATCTTCCAGCTCGCGCCCGCCGTCGCCCTGCTGCCGTATCTGCTGGTCCTGGTCGCGATCCCGATCGGCCCGAGCGGGGCGGTCGGGGAGACCATCGACGCGGGCATCTTCTTCGCGCTCGCCGTGATGGGCGTCGGCGTGCTGGGCTCGCTGATGGCGGGCTGGGCATCGGCCAATAAGTTCTCCCTGCTCGGGGGCCTGCGCACCGCCGCCCAGCTCATGGCGTACGAGCTGCCGATGCTGCTCGCCGCCGCGTCCGTGGCGATGGCCGCGGGCACGGTGTCGCTGCCGGGCATCCTCGACGCGTTCGAGTGGTGGTGGGTGCCGTGGCAGATCGTCGGCGGGCTGGTGTTCTTCACCGCCGGGCTGGCCGAGCTGCAACGCCCGCCGTTCGACGCCCCGGTGGCCGACTCCGAGATCATCTTCGGTGCGTACACCGAGTACACCGGGCTCCGCTTCGCGCTCTTCCTGCTCGCCGAGTACGCGGGCATTGTCATCCTCTGCGGGCTGACCACCGTCCTCTTCCTCGGCGGCTGGCACGGTCCGTTCTCGGGCGACGTGGGCTGGCTGTGGACGCTGCTCAAGACGGCCGTCCTCGCCTTCGTCGTGATCTGGCTGCGGGTGAGCTATCCGCGGCTGCGCGAGGACCAGCTGCAGAAGTTCGCCTGGACCTGCCTCATTCCGCTCTCCCTCGCCCAGATCGCCCTCACCGGCGTCGTCAAGGTGGTGATCTCCTGATGGGTATTCCCGGTTCCGGCCTGGCCAAGGGCCTGGCCGTCACCCTGCGCACGATGACCCGCAAGTCGCACACCGCGCAGTATCCGGAGGTCCAGCCCGAACTGCCGCCGCGCACCCGCGGGGTGATCGGGCTGTTCGAGGAGAACTGCACGGTCTGCATGCTGTGCGCGCGCGAGTGCCCGGACTGGTGCATCTACATCGACTCCCACAAGGAGACGGTGCCCCCGGCGGCACCCGGCGGACGCGAGCGCAGCCGCAATGTGCTGGATCGCTTCGCCATCGACTTCGCCCTGTGCATGTACTGCGGTATCTGCATCGAGGTGTGTCCTTTCGACGCGCTGTTCTGGTCGCCGGAGTTCGAGTACGCGGAGGAGGACATCCGCGACCTCACCCATGAGCGGGACAAGCTCCGCGAATGGATGTGGACGGTGCCCGCGCCGCCCGCGCTCGACCCGGCCGCCGAGGAGCCGAAGGAGATCGGCGCCGCCCGCAAGGCAGCGGAGAAGCAGGCCGCGGCCGAAGCGAAGGCAGCGGAAGAGGCGAAGGCAGCGGAAGAGGCCAAGGCGGCCGACGCGAACGGGGCCGACGGGACGAACGGGGCCGCCTCGTGAGCACCGCGGTCCACCTCGCGGCCGCCACCGGCCACGGGTTCCTGTCGCCCACCGGCGTCGAGATCGCCTTCCTCCTCGTGGGCATCGCGACGCTCGGCGCGGCCATCGTCTCCGTCACCACCAAACAGCTGGTGCACGCCGCCCTGTGGCTGGTGGTGGCGCTCGGCGGCATCGCCGTCGAATACCTCCTGCTCACCGCGGAGTTCATCGCCTGGGTGCAGGTGCTGATCTACGTCGGCTCCGTCGTCGTACTCCTCCTCTTCGGGCTGATGCTGACCAGGGCCCCCATCGGCCGCTCCCCGGACGCCGATTCGGGCAACCGCCCGGCCGCCCTCGCGGTGGCCATCGCCGCCGCGGCCGCGCTGGTGTGGGTGGTCGTGGACGCCTTCCGGGCCACCTGGATCGACCTGGACAAGGGCGTACAGGGCTCCACCGCGGTCTCCGGCGAGAGCCTCTTCCGGCACTGGGTGCTGCCCTTCGAGGCGCTGTCCGTGCTGCTCCTCGCCGCGCTCGTCGGCGCGATCGTGCTGTCCCGCAAGAAGGTTGAGGAGAAGCGCTGATGCACCTCGCCTACCCCGCCGTGCTCGCCGTCCTCCTCTTCTGCACCGGCCTGTACGGCGTCCTGGCCCGCCGCAACGCGATCCTGGTGCTGATGTCGGTCGAGCTGATGCTCAACGCCGTCAACCTCAACCTCGTCGCCTTCGACGTCTGGCTCCGCGACACCCTGCACGCGGGCCAGGCGCTCACCCTGTTCACCATCGCCATCGCCGCCGCCGAGATCGGCATCGGGCTCGCCATCGTCCTGCTCGTGTACCGCAACCGGGGCACCTCCGACGTCGACCGGCTCCGGGACCTGGCCGACCCCCCGCCGGGCGGCCAGGTGGTCCCCACGGACGAGAGCGACGACAGCATGGCAGCCGCTCCTGACAACGGCCCTGACCAGGGAACTCCCGCCCGGAGGCAGACCGCGTGACGACCACGACCGCCGCCGTTCTCGTCCCGCTCCTGCCCTTCCTCGGCGCCGCCGCGGGACTGCTGCTGGGCCGCCGCGCCCCCGGCTTCGTACGCCCCCTCGCCATCCTGCCCGTCCTCGCCGCGGCCGCGATCGCCGTGCTCGTCGCCGTACGCCAGGGCGGCGGCCAGGGCGCCGGGAAGGCGCCGCTGACCATCGCGACCCGGCTCGCCGACACCGGCTCGGTCCCGATCGACCTCGCGTTCCACATCGACGGGTTCGCCGCCCTGGTCGCGGTCCTCGTCGCCGTCGTCGCGTCCTGTGTGCAGATCTACTCGACCGGCTATCTGCGGGACGACCCCCGCTACGCCTCGTACGCCGCGCTCGTCTCCCTCTTCACCGCCGCGATGCTCCTCGTCGTCTACTCCGACGACCTGATCGTGCTGCTCGTCGGCTGGGAGATCATGGGCATCTGCTCGTACTTCCTGGTCGGCCACTACTGGGAGACCGCGGCCGCCCGGTCCGCCTCCCTCAAGGCGTTCCTCGTCACCAAGCTCGGCGACGTCCCGTTCCTGATCGGCATCTTCGCGCTCGCCGGGGACACCGGCACGTTCCGCATCAGCGAGATCTACGCCCGGCTCACCGCCACCACCTCCGGCATCCCGCTGGACCACCCCACCCTGATCGCGCTGCTGCTGCTGGCCGGGGTCGCGGGCAAGTCGGCCCAGTTCCCGCTGCACACCTGGCTGCCGGACGCGATGGCCGGTCCCACCCCGGTGTCCGCGCTGATCCACGCCGCCACCATGGTCGCCGCCGGTGTCTACTTCATCGCCCGGCTGCTGCCCGTCTTCGCGTCCTCGGCCGCGGCCCTCGCCGTCCTCGCCGTCATGGCGGCCATCACCATGGTCGGCTCGGCGCTCGCCGCGCTCGCCCAGGACGACATCAAACGCGTCCTCGCCTACTCGACCGTCGGCCAGCTCGGCTACATGACCGGCGCGCTGGCCGTCGACGACCGCGGCGCGGCCGTCTTCCACCTCATCGCCCACGGCGCGTTCAAGGCGCTGCTCTTCCTCGGCGCGGGCGTGATCATCCACGCGGCGGGGACGAACTCCCTCGCCGCCATGTCCCGGATGAGCGGCCTCGCGAAGCGCATCCCCGACGCCTACTGGACGACCACGGTCGCGCTGCTCGCGCTCGCAGCCATCCCGCCGTTCGCGGGCTTCTTCTCCAAGGAAGCCGTCCTCGGCGCCGCCGAGCACGCCGCCACCGGCCACACCGCCGCCGTGCCCACGGGCGTCGGCTGGACCGTGCTGGTGGCCGGGGTGCTCACCGCGCTCCTCACCGCCGCGTACGCCGGACGGATGTGGCTGCTGGCCTTCCGCGGCAAGGGCGAACAGGCCCCCGACCACGGCCGGCAGCCCGCCGCCCTGAACGTCGTCCTGTGGGTGCTCTTCATCCCCACCGTCGCCCTCGGCCTGTCCTACGGCACCCTCCCCGACTGGTTCGACGGTGAGACCCTCACCCCGACCCTCACCACCTCCGTCCTCGGCACCGGCGCCGCCCTCATCGGCGTGCTCGTCATGTACGCCGCGTGGCGGCACACCTCGGCGCGGGCCGCCCGCGTACCGATCGGCGCCGTGGCCGCCCACCCGGACGCCGCCGACGCCGTCTCCGAGGTCGAGGCCATCGCCACCCACGAGGCCGCCTACGGCTCCATCGCCGGGGCCACCGACCCCGCCGACCCCGGCCGTCTCCTCCTCGGCCCCCTCCACCGCCACGCGGCAGCGGGCTTCCACCTCGACGCCGTCTACAGCGCCCTGTTCGTCCGCCCCGTGCGCGCCGCCGCCGCCCTCGTCCGCTTCCTCGACCGCGAGGTCGTCGAGACGTACGTACGCGGCGCGGCCGGTGCCCCCCGCCTGCTCGGCGCGGCCGTCCGCCGCGCCCAGACCGGCAATGTGCAGACCTACCTCGGCGCGCTGCTCGCGGGCTCCCTCGTCCTGGCCGTGGCCGCCGTCCTCGTCGCAGCGGGAGCCTGACCCGTGAACCACACCGTCCTGCAATACCTCCTCGCGGCCGTCGTCGTGCTCCCCCTGCTGGGCTCCGTCGCCGCCCTGCTCCCGGCCCCGCCCGGCCTGCGGGGCCGCGACCCGGGCCAGGCCGTGCTGCGGCACGGCGTCACCGTCACCGGCGCCGTGCTCATCGCCGCCGTCGCGCTCGCCGCGGGCTTCGACCACGGCCGCCCGGCCACGATGCAGGCCCAGACCGACATCAGCTGGATTCCGGCGCTGGACATCCGCGTCCACCTCGGCGTGGACGGCGTCTCGCTGCCCCTCCTGGTCCTGACCGCGCTGCTGTCGTTCCTCTGCGCGCTCTACTCGTACAAGAAGATGCCCGCCGGCGGCTCCGCCAAGGGTTTCGTCTCGCTGCTGCTCCTCCTGGAGTGCGGCACCCTGGCCAGCTTCGCGGTCCTCGACCTGATGCTGTTCTTCCTGGCGTTCGAGATGACGCTCATCCCGATGTACTTCCTCATCAACCAGTGGGGAGGCGCCGAACGGGAGCGCGCCGCCTGGCGGTTCATCCTCTACACGCTGCTCGGCTCCGTCGTCATGCTGCTCGGCCTCCTCCTCATCGGGGTCAAGGGCGGCACCTTCGACATGGTGGCACTCGCCACTGACAGTGGCGCCAAGCTGACCCACACCACCCAGCTCATCGCGGCCCTTGCCCTCATCGTCGGACTCGCCGTCAAGGCCCCGATGTGGCCGCTGCACAGCTGGCTGCCGGACGCCCACACCGCCGCCCCCACCGTCGGCTCGGTCCTCCTCGCGGGCGTCCTCCTCAAGATGGGCACGTACGGACTGGTCCGCATCGTGCTGCCGATCGTCCCCGAGGGCGCCCACACCTTCGCGCCCTACCTCGCGGCGTTCGCCGTCGTCGGCATCATCTACGGATCCCTCGCCTGCCTCGCCCTGGCGCGCAGCGGCGCGGGCGGCGACCTCAAGCGGCTCATCGCCTACTCCTCCGTCGGCCACATGGGCTTCGTACTGCTCGGCATCGCCACCCTCACCCCCACCGGGGTGAACGGCGCGCTGTTCGCCAACATCGCCCACGGCCTCATCACCGGCCTGCTCTTCTTCCTGGTCGGCGCCCTCAAGGACCGCTCCGGCACCACCGACCTGGACCAGCTCTCGGGCGTCAGCGGCGCCGCCCTCTACGGCCGGGCGCCCCGGCTCGGCGGGCTGCTCGCCTTCGGCGCCGTCGCCTCCCTGGGGCTGCCCGGACTCGCCGGGTTCTGGGGCGAGATGCTCGCCATGTTCGGCGCCTTCGAACCCGCCGACGGGCTCAGCCGCCCCGCCTACCTCACCTATATGGCGCTCGCGGGCTTCGGCACCCTGCTGACCGCCGCCTACATGCTCATCGTCGTACGGCGCGTCTGCATGGGCGACCACCCCGTGGAACCCGGCGCCGAGCACGGCGCCGCCCGGCCCGCCCTGGCCGACGTCCAGGGCTACGAATTCGCCGCCTGGAGCCCCCTGGTGGCCCTCACCGTCCTCGCCGGACTGTGGCCCGCGGCCCTCCTCGGCCTCACCGACCCGGCCGTGCAGCAGCTCCTCGCGGGAGGCAACTGATGACACCGATCGCCTCTGATCTCGCCGCGGGGCTCGTCCAGTCCGTCGACTGGCTCGCCGTCGCGCCGCCCACCATCGCCGCCGTGGCCGGTCTCGTCGTCCTCGTCGCCGACCTCTTCCTGCCCGAGCAGCGCAAGCCTCTCCTGGGCTGGCTGGCGACGGCTGGGCTGGCCCTGGCCGGGCTCAGCCTGCTGCCCCTGCTGAACGGCGACCGCTCCACCTTCTGCCTCACCTCCGGCGACGGGGCGTGCAGCTACACGGCCGACACGTTCGCCCTCGTCATCCAGCTGCTGGTGCTCGGCGGGGCGCTGCTCACCGCGCTGCTTTCCATCAGCGGCGTCAAGGACCTGCGGCTCCCCGCGGGCGAGTTCTGGTTCCTGCTGCTGTCCTCCGCCGCGGGCGCGGCCCTGCTGCCCGCCTCCCGGGACCTGGCGACCCTCGTCGTCGCCCTGGAGGTGGCCTCCCTGCCCGCCTTCGCGCTCGTCGGAATGCGCCGGGAGAGCCGGCTCTCCTCCGAGGCCGCGCTGAAGTTCTTCCTCTCCTCGGTCACCGCGACCGCCGTCATGCTGCTCGGCGTCAGCTTCGTCTACGCCGCCACCGGCAGCATGCACCTGTCCCGGATCGCCGACGGCCTCGCCCACGTCGACCCGCGCCTCGACACGCTCGCCCAGGCGGGCGTCGTCCTCACCCTGGTCGGCTTCGCCTTCAAGACCGCCGCCGTGCCCTTCCACTTCTGGGTCCCCGACACCTACGTCGGCGCGCCGATCCCGGTGGCCGCCTATCTCTCCGTCGTCGGCAAGGCGGTCGGCTTCTCCGGCCTCATCCTGGTGACCGTCCTCGCCTTCCCGGCCTACGACGACGTATGGGGCCCGGCCATCGCCGTCCTCGCCGCCCTCACCATGACCGCGGGCAACGTCGCCGCGCTGCGCCAGCGCCCCGAGCGCGCGCACAGCGCCGTACGCGTGCTGGCCTGGTCCTCCGTCGGCCAGGCTGGCTATCTGCTGGTCCCGATCGCGGCCGCCGGATACGCGGGCTCCGACCGGGACGCGGCCCACGCCATCGGCTCGACCGTCGCGTACGCCCTCATGTACGCGGCCGTGAACCTCGGCGCCTTCGCGGTCGTCGCCCTGGTCGCCCGTACGCACGCCAGCGGCCGTATCACCGACTACCGGGGCCTGTACGCCACCCGCCCGGCCGCCGCCCTCGCGCTCGGCTTCTTCCTGCTGTGCCTGGCCGGGCTGCCGCCGGGCATCATCGGGCTCTTCGCCAAGGTGACCGTCTTCCAGACGGCCGTCGACGCGGGGCTCGGCTGGCTGGCCGTCGTGATGGCGCTCAACGTGGTGATCGCCCTCTACTACTACCTCCAGTGGACGGCGACCCTCTTCCGCGCCCCGGAGCCCGCACCGGACACCACGGGCGTGGCATCCGTCACCCCCGTGGCCGCCACCGCCCCCCTGACGGCTGCCATCGCCCTGGCCGCCGTCCTCGGCATAGCCCTCTCCGGCGCCCCCCAGCTCGTCCTGCGCTTCGCCTCCGGCGCGCTGCTCTAGCCGCGCCCGAGGTGCACACGGGTGCACAAGGGAACTAGTGACCCTCACCTGGCGTTGACCAGTTCAGGAGGGTCCCACTGAAAGGTGGAGACACCAGTCAAGGGGTTCCCCTGCGGCACATTGGGAGGGCGTACCGTGCATCGCCGGCACAACGGGCTGAAGACCGCCGTACTCCTCGGGGGACTGTCGGCGCTCATCATCCTCATCGGCGGCTTCTTCGGCCGGATGGGGCTGGTCATCGCGGTCTTCGTCGCCCTCGGGACGAACGCGTACGCCTTCTGGAACAGCGACAAGCTCGCCCTGCGGGCCATGCGGGCGCGTCCCGTCAGCGAGTTCGAGGCGCCGGGGCTCTACCGGATGGTGCGCGAGCTGTCGACCGCCGCCCGTCAGCCCATGCCGCGGCTGTACATCTCCCCGACCGAGGCGCCCAACGCCTTCGCGACCGGCCGCAACCCGCGCAAGGCGGCGGTCTGCTGCACGGACGGCATCCTGCGGCTGCTCGACGAGCGTGAGCTGCGCGGGGTCATCGGGCATGAGCTGAGCCATGTCTACAACCGCGACATCCTCATCTCCTCCATCGCGGGCGCGCTCGCCAGCGTGGTGGTATTCCTGGTCAACTTCGCCTGGCTGATCCCCATCGGCCGGTCCGACGACGACGAGGGCCCCGGCTTCCTCGGGATGCTGCTGATCATGATCCTCGGCCCGCTCGCGGCCGCCATCATCCAGCTCGCGGTCAGCCGCTCCCGTGAGTACGAGGCGGACGCGTCCGGCGCCCAGCTCACCGGCGACCCCCTGGCGCTCGCCAGCGCCCTCCGTAAGCTGGAACAGGGCACCCGGCAGCTCCCGCTGCCCCCGGAACCCCGGCTGGAGACCGCCAGCCATATGATGATCGCAAACCCGTTCGGGGGCGGGATCGGCATGGCCAGGCTCTTCTCCACCCACCCGCCCATGCGGGAGCGCATCGCACGACTCGAAAAGATGGCGGGGGAGCAACCGTGAAAACCATTCTGAACATCATCTGGCTCGTATTCAGCGGCTTCTGGATGGCCTGCGCCTATGTCCTGGCCGGTCTGCTGCTGTGCGTCACCATCATCGGCATCCCCTTCGGGATCGCCTCGTTCCGCATCGCGGGCTACGCCCTGTGGCCCTTCGGCCGCATGGCCGTCCCCCGCCGCGACGCGGGCGCCGCCTCCTGCGTGGGCAACGTCCTGTGGCTCGTCCTCGCGGGCTGGTGGCTCGCCCTCGGCCACATCATCACCGGCGTCCTGCTGTGCGTGACGATCATCGGCATCCCGCTGGGCATCGCCAACTTCAAGCTGATCCCGATATCCCTGACCCCCCTCGGCCACGACATCGTCCCCACGGACCAGCCCTTCATCGGCCGCTGACCCGGTTCCGGCCCGGATCTCGGATCTCGTTCAGGCCGCTGTCGCCGTCGCCGTCTGCCGCGCGAGGTCCGAGAGCCACGGGGGCGTGCCGGGCCCGTGGGTCAACTCGCGCAGCGTGCCGCTCAGCCGGTGGCGGCTGCGCGCCGAGGTGACCGTCTCCAGCAGGGCGTTGATCGAGAGCAGCACCGGCTCGCACTCACGCCAGGCGTGGGCGGCCGTGTACGCCGACAGCAGCGCGATGCTGTAGAAGAGCGTCCCCCGGCCGTCCGGATAGGCCTCCCGGGCCAGATCGAGCGCGCGCTGCAACCTGGGTACCGCGGCCTTGGCCTCGCCGAGAGCGAGCAGGACCTCCCCTTGGTGGCCGGTGATCTCGCCCTCGTTCACCCACCACGCCCAGGCCGGATCCCGGGGGCTGATCGACTCGTCCAGCCGCGCCTTGGCGCCCGCCAGCTCGTCCAGCGCCCGCCGGTGGTCCCCCAGGTGGGCGAGCGCCCTGCCGCGCCGTACGCGCGCCATCAGCGCCACGCGCGGCGGGATGCGCGGCCTCGTCAGCAGCTCGTCCGCGATGCTCAACGCCTCCCCGGGCCGCCCGTGGTGGACGTCCTGCATCGCGAGCATGTCCAGGGCGAACCACTCCATGGGACGCTCCCCGGACAGCCGGGCCAGCACATGGGACTCCAGGAACGCCGTCCGGGAGGCGTCCCATTGCCCGGCGTCGAACAGCAGCCAGCCCGCGATCTCGGCGAGTTCGGCGACAGCCGACTGATAGCCGCGCCGCGCCCGGTCGGGAACCTCTCCGCGTTCCAGCTTCCGCTGCTCCGCCCGCCAGACCTGTACGGCCGCGGGCGCCACCGTCGTACCGCCGTACCGGCTGTCGTGCTCCAGCAGCTGGGCGACGGACGCCCGCATGTGCGCGATGTCTCCGTCGATGCCGCTGCCCTGTCCGGCACCCGGCGCCGCTGGGCGCTCGGCGGGCGCCGCGAGCGCGACCAGCGCACCGTCCGCCTCCAGGAGACCGTCCAGCGCCGTCACCAGCGCCTCCGAGGGCCGCTGCCTGCCGTTGATCACGCGCGAGAGGTAGGCGGGGTCGTAGGTGAGCGCACGGGCCGTCGCCCGCAGCGATATGCCGCGCTCGGTGAGCAGAGTACGTACGCGCGACCCGAAATCGTCCATGCCGGAACCCCTTGCGTGGACCGTTGACTCCTCAGCGTAGTCAACGCCCGGCAACTCCCGCAGCTGCCCGCCCACACACACGGACGCCGGGGCCCGCGGCCCCGGCGTGACGTGAACGCGGCGCGGTCGCCTACCGGTAGTTGACGAACTGGATCGCGAAGTCCAGGTCCTTCCCCTTCAGCAGGGCGATCACGGACTGGAGGTCGTCGCGGCTCTTCGAGGTGACCCGCAGCTCCTCGCCCTGCACCTGCGCCTTGATGCCCTTCGGGCCCTCGTCGCGGATGATCTTGGCGACCTTCTTCGCGTTGTCCTGCGAGATGCCTTCCTGCAGGGAGGCGAAGATCTTGTACTCCTTGCCGGAGGCCTGCGGCTCACCCGTGTCCAGCGCCTTGAGCGAGATCCCGCGCTTGACCAGCTTGGACTGGAAGACGTCGAGGATCGCCTTCACTCGCTCCTCGGAGTTCGCGCGCATCTCGATCCGCTCGCCCGACCAGTCGATCGAGGCCCCGACGTTCTTGAAGTCGTAGCGCTGGGAGATCTCGCGGCTCGCCTGGTTGAGCGCGTTGTCGACCTCCTGCCGCTCGACCTTCGAGACGATGTCGAAACTGGAGTCGGCCATCTTGAGTTGGCTCCTCGTACGTAGATCCGTCAGTGGCACGGCCCAGCGGGCCGTAAGCGCCAGCCTAGCCATCCCGGCCATGATCCAGAGGCGATCAACCGGGTGGCGGACCACCCCCGGGGATCAGGTATTGTTTACGTCGTTGCCAGGGAGCAGCGCCGCGGAAGCGGGGCACCTGGCCACATCCCAGGCGGTGTGCCCGAGTGGCCAATGGGAGCGGACTGTAAATCCGTCGGCTTAGCCTACCCAGGTTCGAATCCTGGCGCCGCCACGCTGGGAAGAACGGCCCCCGAGCTGCGATGACGCAGCCGGGGGCCGTTGTCGTTCCCAGGACTTACGCTGAAACTGTCCGGACATCGAGGGCGGTGATCCCGGTATGGCCAGGTACGACCTCCGCACACCCCGCCACCGCATCAGGCGGAGTAACGACCGGCATCAGTGGGAGAAGGACCGGGCGCGGCGGTCCCGGGCGGAGCGGCTGCGGACGGGGGCCACGGAGCGCGACACCGGGCTGGATGTGACCGATCTCGCCTTCCGTACCGAGTACCGCGAGGCGAGGGCCGACGAGGATCTGGCGGCGGTCTTCGGGGTGCCGGTGGGTACGCGGCTGCTGGAGCGGAGGTACCGCACCAACTGCCGCGCGGAGGAGGCCCCGTTCGCGCTGGTGCACTCGTATCTCGTCCATGACGTGGTGGCCGCCGCCCCGGATCTGCTCGACGCCGCCAACGAGCCCTGGCCCGGCGGCACGCAGCACCAGCTCTACACGATCGGCGTGGAGCTGGACCGCGTGGAGGAGAGGATCACGGCCCGCCCGCCGACGGCGGAGGAGGCCGGGGCGCTCGGCCTCACGAGGGGCGTCCCGCTGCTCCTCATCCGGAAGATCTGCGTCGACACCGGCGGCCGGGTGGTCGAGGTCTCGGATGTTCGGCTGCCAGGAGACCGAACGGAACTCGTCTTCACCACGCCCCTGACAAGGTGGTGACCATGCCAAACGTCATCACGGTCATCACCGCGGTCCACGCCCCCGGCGCCGGGCATCTCCCGGACGCCTACACGTCGTTGTGCCAGCAGGAGCTGCCGGACGGCTGGGAGTGGCGGTGGGTCGTCCAGGAGGACGGCGAGACCGACGCCGTACGCCCGTACGTGCCCCACGACGACCGGATCAGCTTCGGCCGGGGCCGGGCCGGGCGGGCGGCCATGGCCCGCACGGTGGGGCTCTCCCGGGCCGAGGGCGCGTACGTGAAGGTGCTGGACGCCGACGACATGCTCACCCCCGGCGCCCTCGCCCGCGACCTGCGCGCCCTCAACGACAACCCGGACATCGGCTGGGCCACCTCACGCGCCCTGGACCTGCTGCCCGACGGCTCCACCGCAGGGTTCGACGGCGACCCGCCACAGGGCCCGCTCGCGCGCGGCGCCGTCCTCGACCACTGGAAGGCCCACGACTACCGTGCCCAGGTCCACCCGGCGACCCTGTTCGTCCGCCGGGACCTGCTGCTGGCCCTCGGCGGCTGGATGGCGCTGCCCGCCTCCGAGGACACCGGGCTGCTGCTGGCCCTGAGCGCGGTCAGCCGTGGCTGGTTCACCGCCGAGACCGGCCTCCTCTACCGCAAGTGGCCCGGCCAGGTCACCAGCCAGCCCGCCCACACCGACGCGACCGAACGCCAGGCCCGCTTCAGGGTCATAGAGACCCGCGCCCGCGCCCTGGCGGCCATGGACGGCTGGCGGTACGAGGCCGACTGACAGCGGTCATCAGGGCAGCGTGGCGGCATCAACGCGGGAGAAGATCAGGTCGCTCTCGGCCGTGACCGGGCCGTGCCAGCGGCGCGGGACCCGCGCGGGGCCGTGGAGGGCGGCTGGGTAGGTGGCCGCCGCGTAGTCGTTCGGCAGGTGGTAGGGGTGGAAGCCGTGGGAGGCCAGGACTTCCAGCAGCTCGTCCACGGATTCGCCCAGGTCGGCCATCCGCTGCGGGGTGACCTCGATGGTCAGCTCCGCGTCGGGGCGCAGTTTGGGGAGGAGGGGGGCCAGGCCTCGGACCACGCCGCCTTCCGCGCCCTCTACGTCGATCTTGATGATGCGGGCGCGCGCGATCTCGTCCTCGGTGAGGAGGTCGGGCAGCGGCCGGGCCGTGATGTCGAAGGTGGACTCGGCGGGGCCGTCGTAGGGGACGATGCTGTTCGCGCCCATGTTGCGGGAGCTGGCGAGGATGAAGGTCAGCAACTGTTCGCGATCGGAAACCGCGGTGTTGAGCGCGCGGATGTTGGCGCACGCGTTGCGCCGGGCGTGCCGCAGCAGGAGCTGGTGGAACGTCGGCGAGGCCTCGATCGCCACGACCTTGCCGCCGGGGCCGACCAGGCGGGACGCGAGGACGCTGTAGTAGCCGATGTTGGCGCCGACGTCCACGAACGCGTCGCCGGGCCGCAGCCTGCGCTGGAGCCAGCGCGTCATATGCGGTTCCCAGACGCCGAAGAGGTACAGGTACCGCTGGATGAGGTCCTGGGTGTCGACGGCGAGGGTGGCGCCGAAGCGGGTGCGGGCCAGGCGGTGCAGGGGGCGGTCCCGCAGGGCGGCGTTGAGGTACCGCTCGACCAGGGCCCGCTTCCCGGCGCTCCAGGGCGCGTGGCGGACGTAGGCGCGGGTGAGGTCCAGGGCGGCCTCGTCGAGCCAGGGCATCAGTCGGGCCTCGGCGTCAGGGGACCTCGGCATCAGGGGGACCTCCGGCTTCGGGCCAGGTGGGGCGGGCCGTCGAAGCATAGGCAAACGCCCGATCGCTGGCGACGGGGGATGCACCAGCGATCGGGCTGTTCCCAAGCGTAACGCGACTCCCCGGCTAAGGGTGCCGACTGGTCGGAATGAACACCGAGTTGTGATCGTGATCACGCCCGGCGGGCCCCGCCGTCAGCGGTCGCACGGAGATTCGTACGAGAGCCGGGGCAGATACTCGTGCCATTTGTCGGGCGTCAGGACGCCCCGGGTCATCGAGCAGATGCGCCGGATCGCCTTGTCGACGTCCAGATCCCACAGCCGGACGGTGTCCGCGCCGCTCGACACCCCGAACATGCGGCTCTGCGGGCTGAAGGACAGGAAGTTGCCGACCTTGGCGTTGGGGCTCATCGACTGGCCGATGGGATCGGCCCGGGAGGGGACGGTGACGTTCCAGAGCCGGACCGCGTTGTCGTTGCCGCCGCTCGCCAGGGAGTTGCCGTCCCGGCTGAACGACAGCGAGACGATCGCGTCGGTGTGCCCGGTGAGCGGGCGGCCCAGCCGGGTCACCTTGCCCGGATCGGCGATGTTCCACAGCCGGACCGTGTTGTCGTCGCTGCCGCTGGCCAGCGTGTCGCCGTCCGGGCTGAAGGCGAGCGCGTTGACCGGCCCCAGATGCCCTGTGAGCGGCGCGCCCCGCAGCACGGCGTGACGCCGGGCGGTCAGCTTCCACAGCCGGATGGTGTTGTCCGCGCTGCCGCTGACGAGGGTGCGGCCGTCCGGGCTGAAGTCGAGGGCGTTGACGTAGCCCTTGTGGCCGGTCAGCGGCGCGCCGAGGGGGCGGACGTGCGCCGGGTCATGGACGTCCCACAGCCGGATCGTGCGGTCGTCGTACACGGTGGCCAGCGTCCGCCCGTCCGGGCTGAAGGCCAGCGCGCCCGCGAACCGGGACCGCAGCTCGATGGGCGGCCCGGCGGCGACGGGCCGGGCCGGGTCGGTGACGTTCCACAGCCGCACCGTGTGGCCTCCGGCCATCGCCGCGAAGATGCGGCCGTCGGGGGAGAAGACCGGCTCCCGCACCGCACCGGCGCCGGGCTTGAACGGCTTGCCCAGCAGAACCGGACGGGCGGGTTCCGACACGTTCCACATCCGGATCTTCTCGTCGCGCGCCGCCGTGGCGAGCACCCGCCCGTCCGGCCGGAACGCCCCGACCCGGCCGATCATGTCCGACGTCGGGATCGACCACAGGCGGACCATGTTGTCGCCGGTCCCCGTCGCCAGGGTCCGCCCGTCGGGGCTGAAGCCCAGGGCGTACATCTCACCGCTGCTCCCCGCCAGCGGCTCGCCGACCTGCGACGGGTACGCCGGGTCCTGGACGTTCCACAGGCTCGCCGTGGAGTCCTGGCTGGCGGCGGCGAGCATGTTGCCGTCCGGGCTGAAGGCCACGGACCAGATGGGGCCGGTGTGGCCGGTGAGCGGTGAGCCCAGCGGCTCCACGCGGCGCGGATCGCCGATGTCCCACAGCCGGACGGTGTTGTCCGCCGCGCCGCTGGCCAGCGTGCGGCCGTCCGGGCTGAACGCCACGGAGTGGATCAGGTCGGTGTGGCCGGTCAGCGCCTTGCCGATCCGCTTCGGACGCCGCGGATCGGTCATGTCCCACAGCCGGATCGTGCCGTCGTCGCCACCGCCCGCGAGCGTCCGCCCGTCGGGGCTGAACGCCACGGAGCGCACGGCGGCGGTGTGGCCGGTGAGCGTGCCGAGCGGCTTCGGCCGCCGCCGGTCGTCCATGTCCCACAGCCGGACCTCGCGGTCCTCGGTGGCGGCGGCCAGGGTCTGCCCGTCCGGGCTGAAGGCGAGCAGATAGATCGTGCCGTCATGGCCGGACAGGGGCGCGCCCAGCGCGCGCGGGTGGGCCGGGTCGGAGACGTCCCACAGCCGGACCGTGCCGTCGTCGCCCGCGCTGGCGAGGGTGCGGCCGTCCGGGCTGAAGACCGCGCTGCTCACCCAGCTGGTGTGGCCGGTGAGCGGCTTGCCGAGCGGTTTCGGGTGGGTCGGGTCGCTGGTGTCCCAGAGCCGGACGGTCCGGTCGTAGGCGGCGGTGGCCAAGGTCCGGCCGTCCGGGCTGAACGAGGTGAGGTAGACGGCGCCGGTGTGGCCGAGCAGCGGGGTGGCCAGGGGCGCGTTCACGATCGAGATCAGCCGGTTCCGCGTATCGTCGTCGTCCGGCCGCAAGCGGTGTGCCACCAGGGCCAGCTGGGCGGAGAGCGACGGATCCCGGTACTCGAAGCGGTCGGCCTCGGTGACCACCTGCTCGAACACCGCGTCGTCCCGCTGCTGCCACGCGACCACCGCCGCGCCGACGGCCACCATCGCCAGGACGATCAGCGTCGCCACCGCGCCCCGGCTGAGCCAGATGATGCGCTTGCGCAGCCGCACCGAGGCGGCCAGGAACTCCACCGCGCTGCGCGTCAGCAGGGTGTCCCCGGCGGACTTCGCCCAGGTGTGGGCCTGCTCCAGCCGGGAGCCCCGGTAGAGCAGCGACGGGTCGCGGTTCATGCCCTCCCAGGCCCGGCCGTCCTCCTCCAGGCGCTGGCGCAGCAGATGGTCGTTGCGGCCCTCGTCGATCCAGTCGCGCAGCCGTGGCCAGGCGTGCAGCAGCGCCTCGTGGGTGATCTCCACGGTCTCCGCGTCGAGGGTCACCAGCCGGGCGCGGACCAGCGCTTCGAGCGATTCCTCCGTCTTCCCGGGCTCCGTCGACTCCTCCGACAGCTGGCGCCGCGTCCCCCGCCTGCGGGTGGCCTGGGTGTCCTCGCCCAGCCGCACCAGCCGCAGCAGGAGCAGCCGCGCGGCCGTGCGCGCCGCGGGGTCGAGGCCGGACCAGGCCCGCTCGGCCGTCGCGGCCACCGCGCCCTGGATGCCGCCCGCCGCGCGGTAGCCCGCCAGGGTCAGCCGTCCCGCCTTGCGGCGCTGCCAGGTGGCGAGCAGGGCGTGCGAGAGGAGCGGCAGCGCGCCCGCGTCATGGGTGCCCCGGGGGCCGTCGGCGCTCACCTCCCGGACGATCAGCTCGGCGAGCCCCGGTTCGAGTTCCAGGCCCACGGCCTTGGCCGGGCCGGTCACCGCCTCGCGCAGCTCGGCGGCGGTCAGCGGGCCGAGCACCATGTGGCGGTGCTGGAGCGCGTCGGCCAGTTCGGGGTAGGCCAGGCACTGTTCGTAGAAGTCGGCGCGGATGCCGAGGACGACGAGGACGGGCGCCGGGCCACCGGGCTCGCCAGGCTCCCCGGGCTCGGCGGGCTCGGCGGGCTCGGCGGGCGAGCACGCGGCGTGCAGCAGCTGGATGAACGTACGCCGGTCCGCCTCGTCGGTGGCGAGGGTGAACGCCTCCTCGAACTGGTCCACGATGACGACCGGACGGGCCGCGCCGGACGTCTCGCGCTCCGCCCACGCCGTGACGGCCTCCCGCACCGCGCGCGCGAACCGTGGCGTATCGGCCTCTTCCCCGGTGCGGACGAGGCCCGCGAGCTGGGGGATGCGGCGGGTCAGCTCCGCGAGCGGGTCGCCGCCCGGCGCCAGCTGGAGGACCTCCCGCGCCCGGCCGTCCCCGCCGCCCAGCGCGCCGCTCTCCAGCGCGGGCACCAGTCCGGCGTTCAGCAGCGAGGACTTCCCCGCTCCCGAGGCGCCCACGAGCATGACCAGGCCGCCCGTCCGCTCCGCCGCGCCCAGCTGGGTGACGAGCGCCTCCGTGCTGCGCTCCCGGCCGAAGAACCACCGGGCGTCCTGCTGCCGGTACGCGGCCAGCCCCCGGTAGGGGCACACCGCGCCGGGGACGGACGGGGCGTCGGCCGGGGGCCGTTCGTCCTCGTCCGCCGCCGCCGGGGAGCGCATCCCGACCGGGTCGGCCACCGCGCGCTCCCACAGGCGCTGCCACTGGCCCATGTCGTACAGGCCGGTGGACACCGGCGCGGGCCGCAGCCGCCGTGCGTCGGGTATGAGTACGTGCAACACCGCCGCGAGCGCGGCGAACTGAGCGGGTACGTTCTTGGCACGCCGCCAGTCGCTGATCCGCTGAGCGGACACCCGTACGGGCCGCCCCCGCTCATCGGTCCGCTGGAGCCGTACGACCGCCTCGGACACGCTCTTGAGGGGAGGGTTGCCGGCCTCCCGGTACAGCAGCGCGAGACGTTCCGCGAAGGCCGTGCGTACCCCTGAGTCGGAACTCAAGGTCTCCACTCCTCTCCTTCCCCCACGCCTGGATATCCGGACCGGAAAACTCACTTTATACGGATGACCTGCGACGAAGGCCGTGCTCCCGAACCGGTATCTCCTCGGCGGAAGGCGTAGCTGGCAGGATCACAGCCAAGCAGCCCTCCCGAGATCCGCACCCGAACACGGGGGGTGCGGATCGGCACCGCCCCACCGTTCGGCACCGGTCCCCGCGTGGGGAGGGACCGGCGCCGGACGCTGTGGGGCACGCGGGGCGGGGGGGGCGGTGCGCGGAGAGCTGACGATCGGACATGCGTCGATCCCAGGGCCGCCGCCGCCGAAAGGCAAGGGGGTCGGCCGGAATTCCGGCCAGGATGACCGGAATCGCGGCCTCAGACCGTCCGGTCCTTGCCGTCTCGGTCGGCCTTGTCGGCCTTATCAAAGTTCAGCTCCAGCATCCGGATCGCGTTGCCGCGCAGCAGCTTGTACGTGGTCTCCGGCGGCAGCCCCGCGACATGCTCGGCCGCGACCCGCTTGGTGTGCGGCCAGGTGGAGTCCACGTGCGGGTAGTCGGTCTCGAAGGTGGCGTTGTCCACCCCGACCGTGTCGAGCGAGGCGACGCCGTGCCGGTCGCGGAAGAAGCAGCAGTAGATCTGCCGGTAGTAGTACGTGGACGGCGGCTCCGGGATGAGGTCCCGCACGCCGCCCCACGCCCGGTGCTCCTCCCAGACGTCGTCCGCGCGCTCCAGGGCGTAGGGGATCCAGCCCATCTGGCCCTCGGCGTAGGCGAGCTTCAGCCGAGGGAACCTCACCAGGACGCCGCTGAAGAGGAAGTCCATCATCGAGGCCATGGCGTTGTTGAAGCTCAGCGAGGCCTGGACGGCGGGCGGGGCGTCGGGGGAGGCGGCGGGCATCTGCGAGGACGAGCCGATGTGCATGCACACGGCCGTCCCCGTCGCCTCGCACTCGGCGAAGAACGGGTCCCAGTAGCCGCTGTGGATGCTGGGCAGGCCGAGGTAGGTGGGGATCTCGCTGAACGTCACCGCGCGCACGCCCCGCGCCGCGTTCCGGCGGATCTCCCGTACGGCCAGCTCGACGTCCCACAGCGGGATCAGGCACAGCGGGATCAGCCGCCCGCCGCTGTCACCGCACCACTCCTCCACCATCCAGTCGTTGTACGCCCGCACACAGGCCAGCCCGACCTCCTTGTCGTCCGCCTCGGCGAACGTCTGGCCGCAGAAGCGGGGGAAGGTCGGGAAGCACAGCGAGGCCTCGACGTGGTTCATCTCCATGTCCGCGATCCGGGCCTTGGGGTCCCAGCACCCGCGGCGCATCTGCTCCCGGGTGATGCCCTCCAGGGTCATCTCGTCGCGCGAGAAGCCGACGGCCGCGATGATCCGCTTGTACGGGAACAGCCCGCCCTCGTACTCCCACCAGTCCGTGAGCGGGCCGTCCGGGTCGGTCGTGATGCGGTACTTGCCGCCGACGTACGCCAGTTCCCCGATCCCGGCCGTCAGCGGCTTCGGCCCCCGGTCCCGGTATTTGGCCGGGAGCCAGGTCTCGAAGAGATGGGCGGGCTCGATCACATGGTCGTCCACGCTGATGACCATGGGCAGCTCGGTCGCGCCGGTCGTCTCGCCCGTCATGGCGTCATCTCCCCGATGTCTCCCCGATAATCTGACGGTCCGTCAGATTGCAGAGTAGAGGCGACCGACTCAGGCAACAAGAGGCATCAGGCGCGCGTAGGGGCGCGGGCTCGATCCGCCCGCGCCCCTCGCCGCACTCCGTCCCGTCAGCCCCCGTTCGCGGCCGCGCGCACCGCCTCCGCCACCGGCGTGGAGCCGCCCAGCAGCTCCAGGGTGCGGCCCGCCGTGCGGGGTTCGTCGAGGAGGGCGGCCAGGACGGCGGCCACGTCGTCGCGGGTCACCTCGTCCCGGCCGGTGTGCTCGGCCAGCCGCACCAGCCCCGTACCCGGGTCATCGGTGAGGCGGCCCGGGCGCAGCACGGTCCAGTCGAGGGCGCCGCGCGCCCGGACGTCGTCGTCCGCGGCCCCCTTCGCGCGCAGGTAGGCGGCGAAGACCGGGTCCGTACCGGGCGGGGGCTCGTTCCCCGCCCCCATCGCGGACACGGTGAGGAACCGCCGTACGCCCGCCCGCTCGGCCGCGTCCGCGAACAGCACGGAGGCCCCTCGGTCGACGGTCTCTTTACGGGCCGCCCCGCTGCCGGGACCCGCGCCGGCGGCGAAGACCGCCGCGTCCGCGCCCTCCAGATGCTTGGCCACGTCGTCCACGGAGGCCGATTCGAGGTCGCAGACGACGGGCTCGGCACCCGCCGCCAGCAGGTCGCCCGCCTGTTCCGGCTTGCGGACGATGCCCGCCACTTCGTCTCCGCGCGCGGAGAGCAGCCGCTCCAGCCGCAGCGCGATCTGTCCATGTCCACCAGCGATGACAATGCGCATGATCCCGACCGTACGCCCCCCGGACTACGGCTGCGCGTCGCCGTCCGGGGGGCGGGACTGGGGGCGGGACTGGCGGGGGAGGTCGAGGGCGACCGCGGCGGCCGAGTCGCAGTACTCCCGTACCGCGCTGGTACGGGCGACCACCCGCCCGTCGTGCACCACGACCCGGCTGTACGCGAGCGACAGCACCCCCGCGAGCCCGTCGCCGCGCACCGCCAGCAGCTCCGCGGGGAACCCGGCCTCCACCCGCACCTCGGGCAGCCCCAGCGCGGCCCGCGCCCGGGCGCAGACCGCGTCGTAGGCCTCCGCGGGCCCCAGTTCGCCCCGGGAGGCCAGCAGATAGGCGGCCTCCAGGGGATCGCCGCGCCCCACCGGGTTCACGGTGTCGCGCAGGGCGCCGCTCCCGGCGGCCACCCGGACGCCCGCGGCCCGCAGCAGCCGCACCGGCGCGCATCCGGCCACGCGCGCCCCCTGCTCGCCCCGGTCCTCCAGTCCGACGCAGTCGCCCTGCGGCAGGCAGACCACGGTGACGCCCGCGGCCGCGAACCGGTCGGCGATCCGCCCCGCGACGTCCCGGGGCAGCCGGGCCAGCCCGCCGCAGGGGCCGATGGTGACGCCGGGCCGCAGGCCCCCGGCCATCGCCGCGAGCCGGGCCAGCCGGGCCGGGTCGTCACCGTCCGTGTGGAGGTCGACGGCGCAGCCGGTGCGGGCGGCGAGGTCGAGGAGGGCCTCGGCGTGACCGGTCGGGTCCGGGTCGAGGTCGGGGCAGCCGCCGATGACGGAGGCGCCCATCCGTACGGCGTCCCGCAGCATCGCGAGCCCGTCCGCCCCGGCCGCCCCGGTCAGCACCCGCGCCACCGCGACCGCGCCGAGGTCGATGAGCCCGCGCAGGCTGTGCCGGGCCTCCAGGACCGCCTCCAGGGAGCGCAGACCGTGCACCCCGCCGATGCGCACATGGGTGCGCACGGCGGTCGCCCCGTGGCCGAGGTGCAGCAGGGCGGCCTCGGTGGTGCGGCGCTGGACGTCCTCGGCGGCGTACGGGACGGGGCCCGCGATGTCGGCCGTCAGGGCGGTGTCGCAGTGCGCGTGCGGTTCGGCGGGGGCCGGGAGCAGCAGATAGCCGCCGAGGTCGAGCCGTGGCCCGGGGACCAGGCTCCCGGTCGTGCCGACCGCCTCGATCCGCCCGCCGCACAGCCGTACGTCGACCGTGCGGCCGTCGGCGAGCCGGGCGCCGCCGAGGACCAGCGCGGTGGGCCCGCCGGCCGCTCCGCCGCCGTTGCCGGAGGGCTGCTGCTGATGGCTCTCGGGCGGCTGGCTCTCGGGCATCGCACTCCTGGGGCGGCGCAAGATCACGCGGGGGCGAACCGAGCCTAGGACCAGGGGGCTACGGCTTCGCGGAGGAGCCGAATAGTCGTACCGGTGTGGTGCGTGAGCACGCTGTGTCGCACGCGGTCGCCCTGGGCCGATACGGATTTCACCTTCGGCGGCCGAGCGTGTAATGTCTTCATCGCTCGCCCCAATAGCTCAGTCGGCAGAGCGTCTCCATGGTAAGGAGAAGGTCTACGGTTCGATTCCGTATTGGGGCTCTGATGTGTGAGGCATCCCGTTCGACTCCGGTCGGACGGGGTCCTGATCGCATCGAAGCGGTGTAGCTCAGTCGGTAGAGCAAGCGGCTCATAATCGCTGTGTCACCGGTTCAAGTCCGGTCACCGCTACACACAGTAGCCGATTGTGGGGTCGGTCCTCCGGTCGGCTACTCTTTACTGCGTTCTTCAGTCCTATCCGTTCGTCAAGGAGCACTCAACGTGGCTGCCACCGACGTCCGCCCGAAGATCACGCTGGCCTGCGTGGAGTGCAAGGAGCGGAACTACATCACCAAGAAGAACCGGCGTAACGACCCGGATCGTCTTGAGATCAAGAAGCACTGCCCGCGTTGCAACGCGCACACCGCGCACCGCGAGACGCGATAGCAATAAGCTCTCATTCGAGGCCGCCCCCACTAGCGGGGGTGGCCTCGTTTCGTTAGTCATCAACCGCAGGAGGTGCCGAGGCGATGGCGCTTGATCCGTCTTTCGTCGGGCGGACCTACCCGCCCACCGACCCGTATGAGGTCGGCAGGGAGAAGATCCGCGAATTCGCCGAATCGATCGGCGAGACCAACCCGGTCTACACCGATCCGGAGGCGGCCAAAGCGCTCGGCTACTCCGATGTGATCGCACCGCCCACGTTCGTCTTCGCGATCACCTTCAAGGCCGCACGGCACCTGGTCGTCGGCGACCCGCAGCTCGGCCTGGACTTCAACCGGGTGGTGCACGGCGACCAGAAGTTCACGTACACCCGGCCCATCGAGGCGGCCGACCGGCTCACCGTCATCACCAGGATCGACGACATCAAGTCCCTCGCGGGCAACGATGTGATCCTGATCAGCGGTGAGGTGCGCGACGCCGCGGGCGAGCACGTGGTCACCGCGATGACGAAACTGGTGGCGCGCGCCGCCGAAGCGGAGGAGAGCAGATGAGCGCCAAGATCTCGTACGACGCCGTCGAGGTCGGCACCGAACTTCCCGCGCAGACCTTCCCGGTGAACCGAGCCGACCTCATCGCGTACGCCGGTGCCTCGGGCGACTTCAACCCGATCCACTGGAACGAGAAGTTCGCCAGGGAGGTCGGCCTCCCCGACGTCATCGCCCACGGCATGTTCACCATGGCCTCGGCGATCCGCGTGGTGACCGACTGGACCGGCGACCCCGGGACCGTCGCCGACTACGGCGTGCGCTTCACCAAGCCGGTCGTCGTCCCGAACGACGACAAGGGCGCGCTCATCGAGGTCGCCGCCAAGGTGGCCGCCAAGCTGGACGACGAAGCCCGCACCGTCCGGGTGGACATCACGGCGACCAGCGAGGGCCAGAAGGTGCTGGGCATGGCCCGCGCCGTCGTCCGGCTCGCGTAATTCCCCGGGGCCCCCACCGCCCCCGGCGCCGCGCCGGGGGCGCCCCCGTACTCTGGAGCGCGTGCAGGAACTCCATGACGCCCCCCTCGCCCCCCTCACCACCTTCCGCCTCGGCGGCCCGGCCACCCGGCTGATCACGGCCACCACGGACGACGAGGTGATCGCCGCGGTCCGCGAGGCCGACGCGACCGGCACCCCGCTGCTGCTGATCGGCGGCGGCAGCAACCTGGTCATCGCGGACAAGGGCTTCGACGGCACCGCCCTGCACATCGCGACCACCGGCTTCACCCTCGACGGCACCCGGCTGGAGCTGGCCGCGGGCGAGAACTGGTCCGACGCCGTGGCCCGTACGGTCGAGGCGGGCCTCGCCGGGATCGAGTGCCTGGCCGGAATCCCCGGCTCCGCGGGCGCGACGCCGATCCAGAACGTCGGCGCGTACGGCCAGGAGGTCTCCGCCACCCTCACCGAGGTGGTCGCCTACGACCGCCGCGCCGACGCCGTCGTGACGATCCCCGCCGCCGACTGCGACTTCTCCTACCGCCACAGCCGCTTCAAGGCCGAGCCGGACCGCCACGTGGTGCTGCGGGTCCGCTTCGAGCTGGAGGACGCGGGCGGGGCGTCCGCGCCCATCAAGTACGCCGAGACCGCCCGGGTGCTCGGCGTCGAGGTGGGCGACCGGGTGCCCGCCGACACCGCCCGCCGGACCGTGCTGTCGCTGCGCGCGGGCAAGGGCATGGTGCTCGACCCCGAGGACCACGACACCTGGTCCGCGGGATCGTTCTTCACCAACCCGGTGCTGACCGAGAGCGCCTACGAGGCCTTCCTGGCCCGCGTCGCCGACCGCCTCGGCCCGGACACCGCGCCGCCCGCCTTCCCGGCGGGGGAGGGGCGGATCAAGACCTCCGCGGCCTGGCTGATCGACAAGGCGGGCTTCACCAAGGGCTACGGCACCGGCCCGGCCCGCATCTCCACCAAGCACACCCTCGCGCTCACCAACCGCGGCGAGGCCACCACCGAGGACCTGCTGGCGTTGGCCCGCGAGGTGGTGGCCGGGGTCGAGGAGGCGTTCGGCGTGACGCTGGTCAACGAGCCGGTGACGGTGGGCGTGAGCCTCTGACAGTGCCACGTGGCACTGTGCTCAATCCGCCAGCCACCCGTCGATCCCGGCCAGCAGCCGCGCCCGGACATCCTCCGGCGCCGCCGACCCCCGCACCGACTGCCGCGCCAGCTCGGCCAGTTCCTCGTCGCCGAACCCGTGGTGCTCGCGCGCCAGCTGGTACTGGGCCGCCAGCCGCGACCCGAACAGCAGCGGGTCGTCGGCGCCCAGCGCCATCGGCACCCCGGCCTCGAACAGGGTGCGCAGCGGTACGTCCTCGGGCTTCTCGTAGACCCCGAGCGCGACGTTGGAGGACGGGCACACCTCGCAGGTCACCCCTCGGTCGGCCAGCCGGGCGAGCAGCCGCGGGTCCTCGGCCGCGCGCACGCCGTGGCCCACCCGGGCCGCGAGGAGGTCGTCCAGGCAGTCGCGGACGCTGCCGGGCCCCGACAGCTCCCCGCCGTGCGGGGCGGCCAGCAGCCCGCCGTCCCGGGCGATGGCGAAGGCGCGGTCGAAGTCGCGGGCGAAACCGCGCCGCTCGTCGTTGGAGAGCCCGAAGCCGACCACCCCGCGGTCCGCGAAGCGCACCGCGAGCCGGGCCAGCGTGCGGGCCTCCAGGGGGTGCTTCATGCGGTTCGCGGCGACCAGGACCCGCATCCCGAGCCCGGTGTCCCGGGAGGCGCTGTCGACCGCGTCCAGGATGATCTCCAGGGCCGGGATCAGCCCGCCCAGGCGCGGGGCGTACGAGGTGGGGTCGACCTGGATCTCCAGCCAGCCGGAGCCGTCCGCGACGTCCTCCTCGGCGGCCTCGCGCACCAGCCGCCGGATGTCGTCGGGCTCCCGCAGACACGACCGCGCGATGTCGTACAGCCGCTGGAAGCGGAACCAGCCGCGCTCATCGGTGGCCCGCAGTCTCGGCGGTTCGCCGCCGCTCAGCGCCTCGGGCAGATGGACGCCGTATTTGTCGGCGAGTTCGAGGAGCGTGCCGGGGCGCATGGAGCCGGTGAAGTGGAGATGCAGATGCGCCTTGGGGAGCAGATGTACATCGCGTGCCATCTGGAGATTTTGCCGCACGTCCGGACCCGCCGGTACCGCTTTCGCCGAACGTGGGCTTGCCCGTACATGAATCCGAGTCAGGGCGGGGCGCGTACGAAAGCGGGCGCCCAGCCGTGGCCGGGCGCCCGCTCTCGTAGGGGGAAGCGCTGCTCAGGCGCGCGCCTCCGCCAGCAGCTTCTGGACCCGCGAGATGCCCTCGACGAGGTCCTCGTCGCCCAGCGCGTACGACAGCCGCAGGTAGCCCGGTGTGCCGAACGCCTCACCCGGCACCACGGCGACCTCGGCCTCTTCCAGGATCAGCGCGGCCAGCTCGACGGTGGTCTGCGGCCGCTTGCCGCGGATCTCCTTGCCGAGCAGCCCCTTGGCCGACGGGTAGGCGTAGAACGCGCCCTCCGGCTCCGGGCACTCGATGCCGTCGATCTCGTTGAGCATGCGCACGATGGTGCGGCGACGGCGGTCGAACGCCTCGCGCATCGTGGCGACGGCGTCGAGGTCACCGGAGACGGCGGCCAGGGCGGCGGCCTGGGCGACGTTGCTCACGTTGGACGTGGCGTGCGACTGCAGGTTGGTCGCGGCCTTCACCACGTCCTTCGGGCCGATGATCCAGCCGACCCGCCAGCCGGTCATCGCGTACGTCTTCGCGACACCGTTGACCACGACGCACTTGTCGCGCAGCTCGGGCACCACCACGGGCAGCGAGTGGAAGGTCGCGTCGCCGTAGACCAGGTGCTCGTAGATCTCGTCGGTGAGCACCCACAGCCCGTGCTCGGCGGCCCAGCGGCCGATCTCCTCGATCTGCTCGCGGCTGTAGACCGCGCCGGTCGGGTTGGACGGCGAGACGAAGACCAGCACCTTGGTGTGCTCGGTGCGGGCGGCCTCCAGCTGCTCGACGGAGACGCGGTAGCCGGTCGTCTCGTCCGCGACGACGTCCACCGGGACACCGCCGGCCAGCCGGATCGACTCCGGGTAGGTGGTCCAGTACGGCGCGGGGACGATGACCTCGTCGCCCGGGTCGAGGATCGCGGCGAACGCCTCGTAGATCGCCTGCTTGCCCCCGTTGGTCACCAGGATCTGGGACGCCTCGACCTCGTAGCCGCTGTCGCGCAGCGTCTTCGCGGCGATGGCGGCCTTCAGCTCGGGAAGCCCGCCGGCCGGGGTGTACCGGTGGAACTTGGGGTCACGGCAAGCCGCCACCGCCGCCTCGACGACATAGTCGGGCGTCGGGAAGTCCGGCTCGCCCGCGCCGAAGCCGATCACCGGGCGCCCGGCGGCCTTGAGGGCCTTGGCCTTGGCGTCGACGGCGAGGGTGGCGGACTCGGAGATGGAACCGATCCGGGCCGACACCCGTCGGTCGGTCGGGGACTGTACGGGGGGAGTAGCAGCGGTCATGGAAGCATCGTCGCAGACGGGCGAAAAGGGCGGTACACGGGTTTAACGAGACTCACACAAGTCTCCTGTCGGAACCCGGGCGGAAACCTGTCCGAAGGGCGTGGGCGCTTCTCGTTCGACGCCTGGCCGTCAAGCACGTACACTCAACCGTCGTTGGCCGCTCAACTGACGTATCCGACCCGCACACTCCGTGCAGCGGGATGGATGCGGTAGGTTGGGGGTTGCCGCAAAGGGTCGTAGCTCAATTGGTAGAGCACTGGTCTCCAAAACCAGCGGTTGGGGGTTCAAGTCCCTCCGGCCCTGCTACACGCACTTGATCGTCAGGGTGCGTGCATGCGTACGCAAGGACAAGCACCGCTGTGCGGCCGGGCCGGACGCGGCACGGCCACGACCCGGATTCAGGTGAGGACGAGTGACGGAAGCCCTTGGCTCCACCGCGACGCCTGAGAGCGGTCGTCCCGACGAGGACGAGGTGGCGACCAAGAAGGGCCGCCGTGGTGGCAAGCGCGCGAAGAAGGGGCCGTTCGGCCGCCTCGCGCTGTTCTACCGCCAGATCATCGCCGAGCTGCGCAAGGTCGTCTGGCCCACGCGCAGCCAGCTGTCGACGTACACCAGCGTGGTGATCGTCTTCGTGCTGATCATGATTGGCATCGTGACCGTGATTGACTATGGGTTCAACAACGCCATCAAGTACGTCTTTGGCTGAGATCCCGCGGAGGGCGGCCGTGTCCCGGCAGCGCCCTTTCGCACGTTCCACCCCTTGAAGCCAGGAAGAAGCAGCCACCGTGTCTGACCCGAACCTGAACGACGCCGCCGAGCCCGTCGAGTCCCGTGAGGACGAGCTCGACATCGTCGAGGCGGCGGACTCCGACCAGGCTGAGGCCGCTGACGCCGCGGCGGGCGAGCCCGCCGAGGAGGCCGCGCTGCACGTCGAGGACGAGGCCGAGGCCGTCGCAGAGGTCGCCGAGGACGAGGAGGCCGAAGAGGCCGCCGTCGAGGTCGACCCGGTCGAGGCGCTCCGCGAGGAGCTGCGCGGGCTGCCCGGCGAGTGGTACGTGATCCACACCTACGCGGGCTACGAGAAGCGCGTGAAGGCGAACCTGGAGCAGCGTGCCGTCTCGCTGAACGTCGAGGACTTCATCTACCAGGCCGAGGTCCCCGAAGAAGAGATCGTCCAGATCAAGAACGGCGAGCGCAAGAACGTCCGCCAGAACAAGCTCCCGGGCTATGTGCTGGTGCGCATGGACCTGACGAACGAGTCCTGGGGCGTCGTGCGGAACACCCCCGGTGTCACCGGCTTCGTGGGCAACGCCTACGACCCGTACCCGCTGACCCTGGACGAGATCGTCAAGATGCTCGCCCCGGAGGCCGAGGAGAAGGCCGCCAAGGCCACCGCCGAAGAGGGCGGTGCCCCGGCGCCCAGCCGCAAGGTCGAGGTCCAGGTGCTGGACTTCGAGGTCGGCGACTCCGTCACGGTCACCGACGGCCCGTTCGCCACGCTGCAGGCCACGATCAACGAGATCAACGCCGACTCGAAGAAGGTCAAGGGCCTGGTCGAGATCTTCGGCCGGGAGACCCCGGTCGAGCTGAGCTTCGACCAGATCCAGAAGAACTGACGCTTCTTCCCCCACCCTTCCGACAGGTCAGGCGGGCCCTTCCGGGGCCCGTCTGACCTGCTCGGTTTTAAGCCGCGCATCCATACCCGTTATCGTTGTGCGGTATGCCTCCATCCGGATGACCGGATTAGGAGGCGGACCACCTCTCACTAGGACCCGGAGAGAGCATGCCTCCCAAGAAGAAGAAGGTCACGGGGCTGATCAAGCTCCAGATCCAGGCCGGCGCCGCGAACCCGGCACCGCCGGTCGGCCCCGCGCTGGGTCAGCACGGCGTCAACATCATGGAGTTCTGCAAGGCCTACAACGCCGCGACCGAGTCGCAGCGTGGCATGGTCATCCCGGTGGAGATCACGGTCTACGAGGACCGTTCCTTCACCTTCATCACCAAGACTCCGCCGGCCGCGAAGCTGATCCTCAAGGCCGCGGGCGTGGAGAAGGGCTCCGGCGAGCCGCACAAGACCAAGGTCGCCAAGATCACCCGCGACCAGGTCCGCGACATCGCCACCACCAAGATGCCCGACCTGAACGCCAACGACCTGGACGCCGCCGAGAAGATCATCGCCGGCACCGCCCGATCCATGGGCATCACGGTCGAGGGCTGACAGCCACCCCGTAGCACCACCGTGGCAGGACCAATGCGCGGTCCGGACCACGACTCCGAACTCAATCTTCAGGAGCAGAGTTGAGCAAGCGCAGCAAGTCCCTCCGCGCTGCGGACGCCAAGATCGACCGGGAGCGCGTGTACGCCCCGCTCGAGGCCGTCCGTCTCGCCAAGGACACCTCCCCGAGCAAGTTCGACGCGACCGTCGAGGTCGCCATGCGCCTGGGCGTCGACCCGCGCAAGGCCGACCAGATGGTCCGCGGCACCGTGAACCTGCCGCACGGCACCGGTAAGACCGCCCGGGTCCTGGTCTTCGCGACCGGTGACCGTGCTGCGGCCGCGGAAGCCGCTGGCGCCGACATCGTCGGCTCCGACGAGCTGATCGACGAGGTGTCCAAGGGCCGCCTGGACTTCGACGCCGTCGTCGCCACCCCGGACCTCATGGGCAAGGTCGGCCGCCTCGGCCGGGTGCTCGGTCCGCGTGGTCTGATGCCGAACCCGAAGACCGGCACCGTCACCCCGGACGTGGCCAAGGCCGTCACGGACATCAAGGGCGGCAAGATCGAGTTCCGCGTCGACAAGCACTCCAACCTGCACTTCATCATCGGCAAGGTGTCGTTCGGTGAGGCGCAGCTGGTGGAGAACTACGCCGCGGCGCTCGAGGAGATCAACCGTCTCAAGCCGTCCGCCGCGAAGGGCCGCTACATCAAGAAGGCGAGCCTGAGCACGACGATGGGCCCCGGCATCCCGCTGGACGCCAACCGCACGCGCAACCTGCTGGTCGAGGAAGAGGCCGTCTGAGCCTCCCCCTGACCGGAACCGCCGGGCCCCCGCACCTCGTGAAGAGGTGCGGGGGCCCGGCGCGTTGCTGTCGGCGGCCCTCGGTAGGGTCATGAACCGACAGTCGTAAAAGGCAAATAAGGGGGAACCGTGCGCGGTACTCATGTGGGCGTGCGTTGCGTGATCGCTGCCTGTGGTGTTGTTCTGATGGCCGGGCTCACCGCGTGCGGGAGCGACGGCAAGTCCAGCGACGACAAGGCGGGCGACAAGGGCGGCAACGGCGGGCAGTCGGTGGGCAGCCCGCTGGCCGCGCTGAAGCTCGCCTCGCAGCGTACGGACCAGCAGCACTCGGCCAAGGTCGAGGGCTCCACCCAGAACGGTCCCATGAACATGGACATGACCGGCTCGATGGACTGGTCCGACGGCATGCGCGCCGACATGGTCCTCACGCAGAAGGGCGGCGCCAGCTCCTCCACGCCCGGCGGCGGCGCGCCCATGAAGGCCCGCTACACGCCGGACGCGATGTTCGTGAACCTGGGCCAGAGCGTTCCGTCGCAGGCCACCGGCGGCAAGAGCTGGATCAAGTACGACTACGACGCCTTCGCGAAGCAGACGGGCGCCTCCGGGGCCTTCCTCAAGGACCAGATGCAGAACAACAACCCGTCGCGCTCGGTGCAGCTGCTGATGGCCTCGGGCAAGGTGAAGAAGGTCGGCTCGGAGACCGTCAAGGGCGCCGAGGCCACCCACTACACCGGCACGGTCGAGGTCTCCGAGCTGGCCAAGATGCAGTCCAAGGACCTGAGCAAGTCGGACCTGGACGCCCTGCAGCAGCAGATGGAGCAGTCCGGCATGAAGACCGAGACCATCGATCTGTGGATCGACAGCAAGAACCTGCTGGTCAAGAAGCGTGAGCAGGCCAAGAGCAAGAGCGGCGTCTACGACTCGACGGTCTTCTACTCGGACTACGGCACCAAGGTCACGGTCGAGGAGCCGGCGGCCACGGAGACCGTGGACTTCCAGGAGCTGCAGGGTTCGCAGCAGTAGCTGATTTGCCCGGCCGAGGCCCGTTCGCGTAATCTGCTGCAGAAGCCAAAGACCGCTGGTTGTCGCTGTGTCTCCGCAAGGGGAGACGGCGGCTGAAGGATCCGCTAGCTGCGGACGACCCGCGCAGGTGAATGTGGTGAGAACTCCCGAACGGGCCCTTGGGCCGTTCGGTCGAGTCACGCCCCGTGCGCCTGCGCCGGGGCGTTTTCGTGTTGTTCAGCCTCCTTCCTTCAGGCCGTAGCGGTCCTCATCACCCGGAAGGAGGCCGAGGCTCATGGCGAGTCCCGACAAGGTCGACGCCGTCGACGAGATGCGGGAGAAGTTCAGCACCTCGAACGGCGCCGTTGTGACCGCGTACACCGGTCTCACCGTCGCGCAGCTCAAGGAGCTGCGCCGTTCGCTCGGTGAGAACGCCCAGTACCGTGTGGTGAAGAACACGCTGACCAAGATCGCGGCCAACGAGGCCGGGATCAACCAGATCGACGACCTGTTCACAGGTTCGTCGGCCGTCGCCTTCGTGACCGGTGACCCGGTCGAGGCGGCGAAGGGTCTCCGTGACTTCGCCAAGGACAACCCCGCTCTCGTCATCAAGGGCGGTGTCCTTGACGGCAAGGCGCTGTCCGCCGACGAGATCAAGAAGCTCGCGGACCTCGAGTCCCGCGAGGTGCTGCTCTCCAAGCTGGCGGGCGCCATGAAGGCCAAGCAGTCTCAGGCTGCCGCGCTCTTCCAGGCCCCGCTCTCGAAGTTCATCCGCACCGCGGAGGCGCTTCGGGCCAAGGCTGCCGAGCAGGGCGGTGCCGGCGAGCCGGCTCCCGCCGAGGCCGAGGCCGCCGAGTAACTCGGCCCCGGTCACAGCGGGCCCGGAAGAAGCCCGCCACCATTTTCATCCGGCACCTGCCGAACTAGTGGAAGGACCGCCATCATGGCGAAGCTCACCCAGGACGACCTGCTCGCGCAGTTCGAGGAGATGACCCTCATCGAGCTCTCCGAGTTCGTGAAGGCCTTCGAGGAGAAGTTCGACGTCACCGCCGCCGCCCCGGCCGCCGTCGTCGCCGCCGGTGCCCCGGGTGCCCCGGCCGCCGCTGAGGCCGAGGAGGAGCAGGACGAGTTCGACGTCGTGCTCACCGGCGCCGGCGACAAGAAGATCCAGGTCATTAAGGTCGTGCGTGAGCTGACCTCCCTGGGCCTGAAGGAGGCCAAGGACCTCGTCGACGGCACCCCGAAGCCGGTCCTCGAGAAGGTCTCCAAGGAGGCCGCGGAGAAGGCCGCCGAGTCCCTCAAGGGCGCCGGCGCCTCCGTCGAGGTCAAGTGATCTCACGGGTCGGATGACCCACTGTGCCGTGAGGGCGATCACCCGTTGGGGTGGTCGCCCTTCGGTGTTCTTGTGACGGCTACGCTGACTTTCCGGTTCCGGCAGGTATGGTGATCTTCGTTGCCCGTCGCCACGCCCTGTGACGATCTCGCCGGAGTGGGGGGCCTTGACGAACGGCACGCAGCGCGCAATTCTCGGGACGCGACGTCACACCGATCCGTAAGTCCGAGGCATGGATCGTCGGCGAAGCGGGCAGTATCGATATGCGCTGGCGAAGCGCGGGACTGCCGATCAGGCGGGTGAAGGACAACGAGGGGCGAGGCCTCTCACCGGAGGGAGAGATTGGCGCTGCCGGTCTCAGAAACTCGGCGCTGGACATCAGTGTGCCAAGTGGCTACACTGACCCTTTGCGCTGCCTGTTAGCTGCTCCCTGCCCGTCACCAGGGGCATGCCCACCTTCGAGCACTGCCGATGAAACCGCCCTGACCAGGGATTTCATCCATGGGCTCATGGTGGGACCGGTACGCGCGTAGTGAGTCCGAGCCCTCGGAAGGACCCCCTCTTGGCCGCCTCGCGCAACGCCTCGACTGCCAATACGAACAACGGCGCCAGCACCGCCCCGCTGCGCATCTCCTTTGCGAAGATCAAGGAACCTCTCGAGGTTCCGAACCTCCTTGCACTGCAGACCGAGAGCTTCGATTGGCTGCTCGGCAATGCCGCCTGGAAGGCTCGTGTCGAGGCTGCGCTGGACAGTGGTCAGGACGTCCCCACCAAGTCCGGTCTGGAGGAGATCTTCGAGGAGATCTCCCCGATCGAGGACTTCTCCGGGTCGATGTCCCTGACCTTCCGCGATCACCGCTTCGAGCCGCCGAAGAACTCGATCGACGAGTGCAAGGAGCGCGACTTCACGTACGCGGCTCCGCTCTTCGTCACCGCCGAGTTCACCAACAACGAGACCGGTGAGATCAAGTCCCAGACGGTCTTCATGGGCGACTTCCCGCTCATGACCGACAAGGGCACCTTCTGCATCAACGGCACCGAGCGTGTCGTCGTCTCGCAGCTGGTCCGCTCGCCGGGCGTCTACTTCGACACCTCCATCGACAAGACGTCCGACAAGGATGTCTTCTCGGTCAAGGTCATCCCTTCCCGGGGCGCCTGGCTGGAGATGGAGATCGACAAGCGCGACATGGTCGGTGTGCGCATCGACCGCAAGCGCAAGCAGTCCGTCACCGTCCTCCTGAAGGCGCTCGGCTGGACCACCGAGCAGATCCTCGAGGAGTTCGGCGAGTACGAGTCCATGCGCGCCACCCTGGAGAAGGACCACACCCAGGGGCAGGACGACGCGCTGCTCGACATCTACCGCAAGCTGCGCCCGGGCGAGCCCCCGACGCGTGAGGCCGCGCAGACGCTGCTGGAGAACCTGTACTTCAACCCGAAGCGCTACGACCTCGCGAAGGTCGGCCGCTACAAGGTCAACAAGAAGCTGGGTGCGGCCGCTCCGCTGGACGCGGGCGTCCTGACGGTCGAGGACATCATCGCCTCGATCAAGTACCTGGTGAAGCTGCACGCCGGCGAGGTCGAAGCGGTCGGCGAGAGCGGTGACATGATCGTCGTCGAGACCGACGACATCGACCACTTCGGCAACCGCCGGATCCGTAACGTCGGCGAGCTGATCCAGAACCAGGTCCGCACGGGTCTGGCCCGTATGGAGCGCGTCGTCCGCGAGCGGATGACCACCCAGGACGTCGAGGCGATCACGCCGCAGACGCTGATCAACATCCGGCCGGTCGTCGCCTCCATCAAGGAGTTCTTCGGCACCAGCCAGCTGTCGCAGTTCATGGACCAGACGAACCCGCTCTCCGGGCTCACCCACAAGCGCCGTCTCAACTCTCTCGGCCCGGGTGGTCTGAGCCGTGAGCGGGCGGGCTTCGAGGTCCGTGACGTGCACCCCTCGCACTACGGCCGGATGTGCCCGATCGAGACGCCCGAAGGACCGAACATCGGTCTGATCGGTTCGCTCGCCTCGTACGGCCGCCTGAACGCCTTCGGCTTCATCGAGACCCCGTACCGCAAGGTCGTCGACGGTGTCGTCACCGACGACGTCGACTACCTGACGGCCGACGAAGAGGACCGCTTCGTCATCGCGCAGGCCAACGCCCCGCTCACGGACGACCTGCACTTCGCCGAGAACCGGGTCCTGGTCCGCCGCCGTGGCGGCGAGGTCGACTACATCCCGGGCGACGACGTCGACTACATGGACGTCTCGCCGCGTCAGATGGTGTCGGTCGCGACCGCCATGATCCCGTTCCTCGAGCACGACGACGCCAACCGCGCGCTCATGGGATCGAACATGATGCGCCAGGCCGTGCCGCTGCTCAAGGCGGAGTCCCCGCTGGTCGGCACCGGCATGGAGTACCGCTGCGCGGTCGACGCCGGCGACGTCATCAAGGCCGCGAAGGACGGTGTCGTCCAGGAGGTCTCCGCCGACTACGTGACGGTGGCCAACGACGACGGCACCTACACCACGTACCGGATCGCCAAGTTCTCCCGCTCCAACCAGGGCACGTCCTTCAACCAGAAGGTCGTCGTGGACGAGGGCGCCCGCGTCATCACCGGCCAGGTCCTGGCCGACGGTCCGTCCACCGAGGACGGCGAGATGGCGCTCGGCAAGAACCTCCTCGTCGCGTTCATGCCGTGGGAGGGCCACAACTACGAAGACGCGATCATCCTCAGCCAGCGGCTGGTGCAGGACGACGTCCTCTCCTCGATCCACATCGAGGAGCACGAGGTCGACGCCCGGGACACCAAGCTCGGCCCCGAGGAGATCACCCGGGACATCCCGAACGTCTCCGAGGAGGTCCTGGCCGACCTCGACGAGCGCGGCATCATCCGCATCGGCGCCGAGGTCGTGGCCGGGGACATCCTGGTCGGCAAGGTCACCCCGAAGGGTGAGACCGAGCTGACCCCGGAGGAGCGCCTGCTGCGCGCGATCTTCGGTGAGAAGGCCCGTGAGGTCCGCGACACCTCGCTGAAGGTGCCGCACGGCGAGATCGGCAAGGTCATCGGCGTCCGCGTCTTCGACCGCGAAGAGGGCGACGAGCTGCCCCCGGGCGTGAACCAGCTGGTCCGCGTCTACGTGGCGCAGAAGCGCAAGATCACCGACGGTGACAAGCTCGCCGGCCGCCACGGCAACAAGGGCGTCATCTCGAAGATCCTGCCGGTCGAGGACATGCCGTTCCTGGAGGACGGCACCCCGGTCGACATCATCCTCAACCCGCTGGGTGTCCCGTCCCGAATGAACCCGGGACAGGTCCTGGAGATCCACCTCGGCTGGCTGGCCTCCCGGGGCTGGAAGGTCGAGGGCTCTGAGGAGTGGATGCAGCGGCTGCAGGCGATCGGCGCCGACGAGGTCCAGCCCGGCACCAACGTCGCGACCCCGGTCTTCGACGGCGCCCGTGAGGACGAGATCGCCGGTCTCTTCGAGTCCACGATCCCGAACCGCGACGGCGACCGTCTGGTCCAGCCCTCCGGCAAGGCCCGGCTCTTCGACGGCCGCTCCGGCGAGCCGTTCCCGGACCCGATCTCGGTCGGCTTCATGTACATCCTCAAGCTGCACCACCTGGTGGACGACAAGCTGCACGCCCGGTCCACCGGCCCGTACTCGATGATCACCCAGCAGCCGCTGGGCGGTAAGGCTCAGTTCGGTGGCCAGCGCTTCGGAGAGATGGAGGTGTGGGCGCTGGAGGCTTATGGCGCCGCGTACGCCCTCCAGGAGCTGCTGACCATCAAGTCCGACGACGTCACCGGCCGCGTGAAGGTCTACGAGGCCATCGTCAAGGGCGAGAACATCCCCGAGCCCGGCATCCCCGAGTCCTTCAAGGTGCTCATCAAGGAGATGCAGTCCCTGTGCCTCAACGTGGAGGTGCTGTCCAGCGACGGCATGTCCATCGAGATGCGCGACACCGACGAGGACGTCTTCCGCGCTGCGGAGGAGCTCGGCATCGACCTGTCGCGGCGCGAGCCGAGCAGCGTCGAAGAGGTCTGACGGGTCTGGCCGGGGCGGTTCGTACGCACCCGCCCCGGCCTCTCCCCGGACCCCCAGTCAGACCCGAAGACACGACCCTGAAAGAGGGATTGACGACAAGTGCTCGACGTCAACTTCTTCGACGAGCTGCGGATCGGCCTCGCCACTGCTGACGACATCCGTCAGTGGTCCCACGGTGAGGTCAAGAAGCCGGAGACCATCAACTACCGCACCCTGAAGCCCGAAAAGGACGGACTCTTCTGCGAGAAGATCTTCGGTCCGACCCGGGACTGGGAGTGCTACTGCGGCAAGTACAAGCGCGTCCGCTTCAAGGGCATCATCTGTGAGCGCTGTGGCGTCGAGGTCACCCGCGCCAAGGTGCGCCGTGAGCGGATGGGCCACATCGAGCTGGCCGCTCCCGTCACCCACATCTGGTACTTCAAGGGCGTCCCGAGCCGTCTGGGTTACCTGCTCGACCTCGCCCCGAAGGACCTCGAAAAGGTCATCTACTTCGCCGCCTACATGATCACGTGGGTCGACGAGGAGCGCCGCACGCGCGACCTGCCCTCGCTGGAGGCCCACGTCTCCGTCGAGCGCCAGCAGATCGAGCAGCGCCGCGACGCCGACCTGGAGGCCCGCGCCAAGAAGCTCGAGGCGGACCTCGCCGACCTGGAGGCCGAGGGCGCCAAGGCCGATGTGCGCCGCAAGGTGCGCGAGGGCGCCGAGCGCGAGATGAAGCAGCTGCGCGACCGCGCCCAGCGCGAGATCGACCGTCTCGACGAGGTGTGGAACCGCTTCAAGAGCCTCAAGGTCCAGGACCTGGAGGGCGACGAGCTGCTCTACCGCGAGCTGCGCGACCGCTTCGGCACGTACTTCATGGGCGGCATGGGCGCCGCTGCCCTGCAAAAGCGCCTGGAGTCCTTCGACCTCGACGAAGAGGCCGAGAAGCTCCGCGAGATCATCCGGACCGGCAAGGGCCAGAAGAAGACCCGTGCGCTCAAGCGCCTCAAGGTCGTCTCCGCCTTCCTGCAGACCCGCAACAGCCCCAACGGCATGGTGCTGGACTGCATCCCGGTGATCCCGCCGGACCTGCGTCCGATGGTGCAGCTGGACGGTGGCCGCTTCGCGACCTCCGACCTGAACGACCTGTACCGCCGTGTGATCAACCGGAACAACCGCCTCAAGCGTCTCCTCGACCTCGGTGCCCCCGAGATCATCGTGAACAACGAGAAGCGGATGCTGCAGGAGGCCGTCGACGCGCTGTTCGACAACGGCCGCCGCGGCCGCCCGGTGACCGGTCCCGGTAACCGTCCGCTGAAGTCCCTCAGCGACATGCTGAAGGGTAAGCAGGGCCGGTTCCGTCAGAACCTGCTCGGTAAGCGCGTCGACTACTCGGCCCGTTCCGTCATCGTCGTCGGCCCGCAGCTCAAGCTGCACCAGTGCGGTCTGCCCAAGGCCATGGCGCTGGAGCTCTTCAAGCCGTTCGTGATGAAGCGCCTGGTGGACCTGAACCACGCGCAGAACATCAAGTCGGCCAAGCGCATGGTCGAGCGCGGCCGCACGGTCGTGTACGACGTGCTCGAAGAGGTCATCGCCGAGCACCCGGTGCTGCTGAACCGTGCGCCGACCCTGCACCGCCTCGGTATCCAGGCCTTCGAGCCGCAGCTGGTCGAGGGCAAGGCCATTCAGATTCACCCGCTCGTCTGCACCGCGTTCAACGCGGACTTCGACGGTGACCAGATGGCCGTGCACCTGCCGCTGTCCGCGGAGGCGCAGGCCGAGGCCCGCATCCTGATGCTGTCCTCGAACAACATCCTCAAGCCGGCCGACGGCCGTCCGGTGACCATGCCGACCCAGGACATGGTGCTGGGGCTGTTCTTCCTCACCACCGACGAGGAGGAGCGCGAGGTCATCGGCGAGGGCCGGTCCTTCGGCTCCAGCGCCGAGGCGATCATGGCGTTCGACGCCCAGGAGCTGTCGCTCCAGGCGAAGATCGACATCCGCTTCCCGATCGGCACCGTCCCGCCCCGCGGCTGGACCCCGCCGGCTCCGGAAGAGGGCGAGCCCGCCTGGCAGCAGGGCGACAGCTTCCGGCTGCGCACCACGCTGGGCCGCGCGCTCTTCAACGAGCTGCTGCCCGAGGACTACCCGTTCGTCGACTACTCGGTGGGCAAGAAGCAGCTCTCCGAGATCGTCAACGACCTCGCCGAGCGCTACCCCAAGGTGATCGTCGCGGCGACCCTGGACAACCTGAAGGCGGCCGGTTTCCACTGGGCCACCCGCTCCGGTGTCACCGTCGCCATCTCCGACATCGTCGTGCCCGAGGCCAAGAAGGCCATCATCACGGGCTACGAGGCGCAGGACGAGAAGGTCCAGAAGCAGTACGAGCGCGGTCTGATCACCAAGGACGAGCGCACCCAGGAACTCATCGCGATCTGGACCAAGGCGACCAACGAGGTCTCCGAGGCGATGAACGCGAACTTCCCGAAGACCAACCCGATCTTCATGATGGTCGACTCGGGCGCGCGCGGAAACATGATGCAGATGCGTCAGATCGCCGGTATGCGTGGTCTGGTGTCCAACGCGAAGAACGAGACCATCCCGCGGCCCATTAAGGCGTCGTTCCGTGAGGGTCTCTCCGTGCTGGAGTACTTCATCTCCACCCACGGTGCCCGTAAGGGTCTCGCGGACACCGCCCTGCGTACCGCCGACTCGGGTTACCTGACCCGTCGTCTGGTGGACGTCTCGCAGGACGTGATCATCCGCGAGGAGGACTGCGGCACCGAGCGCGGCCTCAAGCTGGCGATCGCGACCACGGGCGCGGACGGTGTGCTGCGCAAGACCGAGGACGTCGAGACCAGCGTGTACGCGCGCAGCCTCGCCGAGGACATCGTCGTGGACGGGAAGGTCCTGGCCCCGGCCGGCACCGACCTGGGCGACGTGCTCATCGACGAGCTGGTCCGGCACGGTGTGGCGACGGTCAAGACCCGCTCGGTGCTCACCTGTGAGTCCGCCGTCGGCACCTGCGCCATGTGCTACGGCCGCTCGCTGGCGACCGGCAAGCTGGTGGACATCGGCGAGGCGGTCGGCATTATCGCCGCCCAGTCCATCGGTGAGCCCGGCACCCAGCTGACGATGCGTACCTTCCACACCGGTGGTGTGGCCGGTGACGACATCACCCAGGGTCTGCCGCGTGTCGTCGAGCTCTTCGAGGCCCGTACGCCCAAGGGCGTCGCGCCGATCTCGGAGGCGGCCGGCCGCGTCCGGATCGAGGAGACCGAGAAGACCAAGAAGCTCGTCGTCACCCCGGACGACGGTTCCGACGAGACCGCCTACGGCGTCTCCAAGCGGGCCCGTCTGCTGGTGGGCGAGGGCGACCACGTCGAGGTCGGCCAGGCGCTGACCGTGGGTGCCACCAACCCGCACGACGTGCTGCGCATCCTCGGCCAGCGCGCCGTCCAGGTGCACCTGGTCGGCGAGGTCCAGAAGGTCTACAACTCGCAGGGTGTGTCGATCCACGACAAGCACATCGAGATCATCATCCGGCAGATGCTGCGCCGGGTCACGATCATCGAGTCCGGCGACGCGGAGCTGCTGCCGGGCGAGCTGGTGGAGCGTACGCGCTTCGAGGGTGAGAACCGTCGTGTGGTGCAGGAAGGCGGCCACCCGGCCTCCGGCCGTCCGCAGCTGATGGGTATCACCAAGGCCTCGCTGGCGACCGAGTCCTGGCTGTCGGCGGCGTCCTTCCAGGAGACGACCCGGGTGCTCACCGACGCGGCGATCAACGCCAAGTCGGACTCCCTGATCGGCCTCAAGGAGAACGTCATCATCGGTAAGCTCATCCCGGCCGGTACGGGCCTGTCCCGCTACCGCAACATCCGGGTCGAGCCGACCGAGGAGGCGAAGGCCGCGATGTACTCGGCCGTCGGCTACGACGACATCGACTACTCGCCGTTCGGCACCGGCTCCGGCCAGGCCGTCCCGCTGGAGGACTACGACTACGGTCCGTACAACCAGTAAGAGCGTCGATCTGTTCACAGGGCGGTCATCCCATGGCGGGGTGGCCGCCCTGCGGCTATGCTCCGGGTTGGTGTGTCCAGCGCGTGTGCATTTGTTTTGACCGGAGCCGATGCGGTAGGTACGCTCTGACCTTGTGCCTGGGGTGTCCCTGGGCTCCCGTATGCGCTAAGCGCTGCCGGGGGGCCGAGGTGTCGACACCAACAATTCGCACTCTCCTGACATTCGCAGGGGACTGCGGTGCGCGACACACCCGACCGCGTGGGTCGGAGAAACCCCAGGTTAGCTTTATCGAGATCGGCACACAGAAACCGGAGAAACGGTGCCTACGATCCAGCAGCTGGTCCGCAAGGGCCGCCAGGACAAGGTCGAGAAGAACAAGACTCCCGCACTGGCGGGGTCGCCGCAGCGTCGTGGCACGTGCACTCGCGTGTTCACCACGACGCCGAAGAAGCCGAACTCGGCGCTCCGTAAGGTCGCGCGTGTCCGGCTGAGCAGTGGGATCGAGGTCACCGCCTACGTCCCGGGTGAGGGTCACAACCTGCAGGAGCACTCCATCGTGCTCGTGCGCGGCGGTCGAGTGAAGGACCTGCCGGGTGTTCGCTACAAGATCATCCGCGGCTCCCTCGACACGCAGGGCGTCAAGAACCGCAAGCAGGCTCGCAGCCGCTACGGCGCCAAGAAGGAGAAGTAAACATGCCTCGTAAGGGTCCCGCCCCGAAGCGCCCGGTCATCATCGACCCGGTTTACAACTCTCCTCTGGTGACTTCGCTCATCAACAAGGTCCTGCTGAACGGCAAGCGCTCCACCGCCGAGCGCATTGTCTACGGCGCCATGGAGGGCCTGCGTGAGAAGTCCGGCAACGACCCGGTCATCACGCTCAAGCGCGCGCTGGAGAACGTGAAGCCGACCCTCGAGGTCCGCTCCCGTCGTGTCGGTGGCGCCACCTACCAGGTGCCGGTCGAGGTTCGTCCCGGCCGCTCCTCCACCCTCGCGCTGCGCTGGCTCGTGGGCTACTCCCGCGCCCGTCGCGAGAAGACCATGACCGAGCGCCTGATGAACGAGCTGCTGGACGCCAGCAACGGTCTCGGCGCCTCCGTCAAGCGTCGCGAGGACACCCACAAGATGGCCGAGTCCAACAAGGCCTTCGCGCACTACCGCTGGTAGTCGCTACCCCCATCGAGACCGAGAGAAGACTGAAGCCTTATGGCTACCACTTCACTTGACCTGGCCAAGGTCCGCAATATCGGGATCATGGCCCACATCGACGCGGGCAAGACGACGACCACCGAGCGGATCCTGTTCTACACCGGTGTGAGCTACAAGATCGGTGAGGTCCACGACGGCGCTGCCACGATGGACTGGATGGAGCAGGAGCAGGAGCGCGGCATCACGATCACGTCCGCCGCGACGACCTGTCACTGGCCGCTCGAGAACATCGATCACACGATCAACATCATTGACACCCCGGGGCACGTCGACTTCACCGTCGAGGTGGAGCGTTCGCTGCGCGTCCTCGACGGTGCCGTGACGGTGTTCGACGGTGTGGCCGGCGTTGAGCCGCAGTCCGAGACCGTTTGGCGTCAGGCGGACCGCTACGGCGTGCCGCGTATCTGCTTCGTCAACAAGCTCGACCGCACCGGTGCGGAGTTCCACCGCTGCGTCGACATGATCACGGACCGCCTGGGCGCGGTGCCGCTGGTCATGCAGCTGCCGATCGGCACCGAGGCCGACTTCAAGGGTGTTATCGACCTCGTCACCATGAAGGCGCTGGTCTGGAACATCGAGGCCTCCAAGGGCGAGATGTACGACACCGTCGACATCCCGGACACCCACACCGAGGCCGCCGACGAGTGGCGCGGCAAGCTGCTCGAGACCGTCGCCGAGAACGACGAAGAGATGATGGAGCTGTACCTGGAGGGCGAGGAGCCCTCCGTGGAGCAGCTGTACGCGGCGATCCGCCGCATCACCATCGCCTCCGGCGTGGGCGGCGGCACGACCGTCACCCCCGTGTTCTGCGGCACCGCGTTCAAGAACAAGGGCGTGCAGCCCCTGCTCGACGCGGTCGTCCGGTACCTGCCGTCGCCGATCGACGTCGAGGCGGTCGAGGGCCACTCGGTCAAGGACCCCGAAGAGATCATCAAGCGGCGTCCGACCGAGGAAGAGCCGCTGTCGGCTCTGGCGTTCAAGATCGCGAGCGACCCGCACCTCGGCAAGCTCACCTTCATCCGGGTTTACTCGGGCCGTCTCGTGGCCGGCACTCAGGTGCTGAACTCCGTGAAGGGCAAGAAGGAGCGCATCGGCAAGATCTACCGGATGCACGCGAACAAGCGTGAGGAGATCGAGTCGGTGGGTGCCGGTGACATCGTCGCCGTCATGGGTCTGAAGCAGACCACCACCGGTGAGACCCTCTGCGACGCGTCGAGCCCGGTGATCCTCGAGTCCATGGACTTCCCGGCCCCGGTCATCGAGGTGGCCATCGAGCCGAAGTCCAAGGGCGACCAGGAGAAGCTGGCCGTCGCGATTCAGCGGCTGGCCGAGGAGGACCCGTCCTTCCGCGTCAAGACTGACGAGGAGACCGGCCAGACCATCATCGCCGGTATGGGTGAGCTTCACCTCGACGTGCTGGTCGACCGCATGAAGCGCGAGTTCAAGGTCGAGGCCAACGTCGGCAAGCCGCAGGTGGCCTACCGCGAGACCCTGAACAAGGCGGTCGAGCGGTACGACTACACGCACAAGAAGCAGACTGGTGGTTCCGGCCAGTTCGCCAAGGTGCAGATCGCGCTGGAGCCGCTCGAGGGCGACGGCTACGAGTTCGAGAACAAGGTCACCGGTGGCCGTATCCCGCGGGAGTACATCCCGTCCGTGGACGCGGGCTGCCAGGAGGCCATGGAGTTCGGCGTGCTCGCCGGATACCCGCTGACCGGCGTCAAGGTCGTGCTTCTCGACGGTGGCTACCACGAGGTCGACTCCTCCGAGATGGCCTTCAAGATCGCCGGTTCGATGGCCTTCAAGGAGGCCGCCCGCAAGGCCAGCCCGGCCCTGCTCGAGCCGATGATGAAGGTCGAGGTCACGACGCCCGAGGACTACATGGGTGACGTGATCGGCGACATCAACTCCCGCCGTGGTCAGATCCAGTCCATGGAGGACCGTAGCGGCGCCAAGCTGGTGATCGGTCTGGTCCCGCTGTCGGAGATGTTCGGCTACGTGGGCGACCTGCGCAGCAAGACCTCTGGCCGCGCCAGCTACTCCATGCAGTTCGACTCCTACGCCGAGGTTCCCAAGAACGTCGCTGAGGAGATCATCGCGAAGGCCAAGGGCGAGTAACGCGGGTTCATCCGCATTCCTCACCGTTTAGGCTGGAGCAAGAGGCATCGGGTGTTCCGTCATAGATCGTCCACCGTGGCGGTCCATGACGGGGCCCCGGCCGCCGGCCCCCATAACGAATACGGCGAAGGGCATCCCCCTCGGGGTCCTGGCCGGTTCGGTAAGACCACCTGAACCCGTCCGCAAGGCGCGGATGCGTTACAGAACCACTCCGTAGGAGGACCCCAGTGGCGAAGGCGAAGTTCGAGCGGACTAAGCCGCACGTCAACATCGGCACCATCGGTCACATCGACCACGGTAAGACCACTCTTACCGCGGCGATCACCAAGGTGCTGCACGACGCGTTCCCGGACCTGAACGAGGCCTCGGCCTTCGACATGATCGACAAGGCGCCGGAAGAGCGCCAGCGCGGTATTACGATCTCCATCGCGCACGTCGAGTACCAGACGGACTCGCGTCACTACGCGCACGTTGACTGCCCCGGTCACGCGGACTACATCAAGAACATGATCACCGGTGCGGCGCAGATGGACGGCGCCATCCTCGTGGTCGCCGCCACCGACGGCCCGATGCCGCAGACCAAGGAGCACGTCCTCCTGGCCCGCCAGGTCGGCGTTCCGTACATCGTCGTCGCCCTGAACAAGGCCGACATGGTGGACGACGAGGAGATCCTGGAGCTCGTCGAGCTCGAGGTCCGCGAGCTGCTCTCCGAGTACGAGTTCCCGGGCGACGACGTCCCGGTCGTCAAGGTCTCGGCGCTCAAGGCGCTCGAGGGCGACGCCGAGTGGGGCAAGTCCGTCCTCGACCTCATGAAGGCCGTCGACGACGCGATCCCGCAGCCGGAGCGTGACGTCGACAAGCCGTTCCTCATGCCGATCGAGGACGTCTTCACCATCACCGGTCGCGGTACGGTCGTCACCGGCCGTATCGAGCGCGGTGTGCTGAAGGTCAACGAGAACGTCGACATCATCGGCATCAAGAACGACAAGACCTCGACCACCGTCACCGGTATCGAGATGTTCCGCAAGCTGCTCGACGAGGGCCAGGCCGGTGAGAACGTCGGTCTGCTGCTCCGTGGCATCAAGCGCGAGGACGTCGAGCGCGGCCAGGTCATCATCAAGCCGGGCTCGGTCACCCCGCACACCGAGTTCGAGGCGCAGGCGTACATCCTGTCCAAGGACGAGGGTGGCCGCCACACGCCGTTCTTCAACAACTACCGTCCGCAGTTCTACTTCCGTACCACGGACGTGACGGGCGTTGTGACCCTCCCCGAGGGCACCGAGATGGTCATGCCGGGCGACAACACCGAGATGTCCGTCCAGCTGATCCAGCCGGTCGCCATGGAGGAGGGCCTGAAGTTCGCCATCCGTGAGGGTGGCCGGACCGTCGGCGCCGGTCAGGTCACCAAGATCACCAAGTGATCTGACGCTCTTCGGAGCACGCTCCCCGGAGCACCGAGCCCCACTCGCCTTCACCGGCGGGTGGGGCTTTTCCGTATCTGGGTACCCGGCCATCCGCATCGAAGCTGAGTTCGACTTCGGGAGTACGGATGATGACCAACGGCAAGATCGCGGTCGCGATCGCGGGAGGCTACCTCCTCGGGCGCACCAAGAAGGTCAAACTCGCCATCGGCCTGGGCATGTTGCTCGCCGGGAAGAAGATCACCCTGGATCCGCAGCAGCTGGCGCGGGCGGTCGCCGACTCACCGCTGCTGAGCGGTCTGAACGCGCAGGCGCGCAAGGAGCTGAGCGGCGCCGCCAGGACGGCCGCGACCCGCGCCCTGTCCACCCGCATGAACGGCCTCGCCGACTCGCTGCAGGACCGCACGGCGGCCCTGCGGGGCGAGGAAGCGGACGAGGAGCGCGCGGCGGACGAGCACGAGCCCGCCGACGAGGAGAGCGAACGCAAACCCCCGGCGCGACGCCGCAAGGCGCCGCAGGCCAAGGCGGCCAAGGCCCCTGCCGGGCGGGCGCGCACGGCGGCGAAGAAGACCGCGAAGACCGCGAAGGTCGCGAAGACCGCCGGGGGCCGCAATGGCTGACACGTTGGGCAAGCTGAAGGACGACATCGTGCGCAGCCCGGCCGCCGACCGCCTCAAGGACGAGCTGCAGTCCTACGTACAGGCCCGGGCGACCCACACGCTCTCCGGGCTCGGCACCGGTCTCGCCAAGGGCACCCAGGCACTCGCCGAGGGGAAGTCGCCGGGCCAGGCCGTGTTCAAGGCCGGAGCCTCCCAGCTGAAGGAAACGCTGAAGGACAAGATCAAGGGCGCGTTCGGCAAGGGCAAGGGCGGCAAGAGCGGCGGCGGCAAGTCCAAGAGCGTCACGGTGGTCGAGGACATCGACGTCGGGGTGCCGGTCCGCGAGGCGTACGACCAGTGGACCCAGTTCCAGGAGTTCAGCACCTTCGCCAAGGGCGTCGTCAGCGTCGAGAAGGCCGACGACACCAGCAGCAACTGGAAGGTGAAGGTCGCCAAGTCCACGCGCAGCTGGAAGGCCAACGTCACCGAGCAGGTGCCCGACGAGCGGATCAGCTGGACGACCGAGGGTGCCAAGGGCACCGTCAAGGGCGTCGTCACCTTCCACGCGCTCGGCGACAGCCTCACCCGGGTGCTGCTGGTGCTGGAGTACTTCCCCAAGGGCCTGTTCGAGAAGACCGGCAACATCTGGCGCGCCCAGGGCCGCCGGGCGCGGCTCGATCTGAAGCTCTACCGCAAGTTCATCATGATGCGCGGCGAGGCCACGGACGGCTGGCGCGGGGAGATCCGGGACGGCGAGGTCGTGGTCGACCACGAGACGGCCGTGGCGGAGGAAGAGGAAGAGCGCGACGAAGAGGCCGGGGCCGAGGCCGGGGGAGAGGCCGATGAGCCGCGGGCCGAACAGGACGACGAGGACGCGGCGTACGAGGACGAGCCGGAGGACGAGCCCGAGGACGAGGCCGAATCCGAGGGCGAGGGCGACGAGGCGGAGTTCGCCGACGAGGACGAGGAGGCGGCGTACGAGGAGGACGCCGACGCCGAGCCCGAGGAGGAGCCCGAGGACGAGTACGAGGAGGAGCCCGACGAGGCCGACGAGGCCGACGAGCCCGCCGAGGACGCCGAGCCCGAGCGTCCGCGGCGGCGTCGTAAGGCGGCGGCCGCTCGCGGCTGACGTCCCCGCCGCGCCACCGCTGGGGCGCCCCCGGCCCATACGACGGGCCGGGGGCGCCCGTTACGCCCTCGACGTGGGGCGCGGGCGCCAGATCCAGGGCGTGGCGTTCGGCGCGATGCCCACCACACACGCCCCCTGGTCGGGGTCGGCCAGCAGCGCGGGGATGCCCACTGGCGTGAGGTGGCCGGGGGAGCGCAGCGGGCGGTCGTCAGGGCCGGTGCCCCACTGGACCTGGACGTCGCCGTCGAGGCTGCGGCCGAGCAGGAGCAGGGCGGTGGCCTTGCCGTCCTCGCCGTCCCCGCCCTCCTTGCCGGGCTCGGGCACGGTGTGCGCGGCGATGGCCCCGTACCCCTCGAAGTGCCGCACCGTGCGGTTCTCCGCGCCCCCTTCCGTGCCGTGGAGGGCGGGCACGGTGGCCGCGGGGGTGCGGTAGACCAGCGAGAGCGAGCCATCGGGGGCGATCGCGGCGCCGATCTGGTTGCCGCCGGGGCGGGGCAGTCCGGCGGCGGGGCGCAGGGTGACGGGGCCGCCCGGCTTCTCCTGCGACCAGTGGTGCACGGTGTCGCGGCCCGGGGCGACGACATGGGCGCGGCCCTCGCGGTCGACCAGGGCGGTCAGCCCGTCCTGGATCTCCGCGCCGCCGAGCCGCTGCCACGGGCCCCAGCGGCCGTCGGCGTCCCGTACCCGGGTGGCGAGGGCCTTCTCGGCGGTCCGTACGAAGAGGTGGACCTTGCCGTCCGGGGTGGCGACGGCGGTGGGGCAGCCGACGCGGCGGCCGTGCTCGGGGTCGGCCTCGGGGGTGCCGAGCCCGGTCCAGGCGCGGAACGGCCCTCCCGGGCGGCGCTGTTCCAGGGCCACGATCTCGCGCAGATTGGCGCCGCCCTGCCCGTCCAGCGCCGCGAACCGCAGCGCCAGCAGCACCTGGCGTCCCGCGCTGTCGGTCACGGCGCTCAAGCCGGGGGCCAGCGGCCCGCCGCCGAGCCCGAGCGGCGCCCCGAACCGCCCGCTGCCACGGGCGGTTTCGCGCCACCGGACGGCCTGGGCGCCGAGGATGCCGTACGCGACGAGACGGCCCTCGCGGTCGGTGGTGGGGGTGGGCAGGGCGCTGGGGTAGCGGTAGTGGGTGGAACGTATCCAGCCCTTGCGGTTCTTGAGCGGCCGCACGCCGCCCTGGCTGTAGTCGCCGCAGCCCGCGCTCTCACCGCACTTCCACTCGGGTGAGCCGCCGTACGCCTTGATCACGCGGGCCTTCTGGGCCAGCACGGCGGGCGGCAGGTTGTGCGGCCAGCGCTGGTTGTAATAGCCGCGGAAGGACGTGGTGGTGAAGCGCGGCGCCTGGTGGTCCCGGCGGGTGGACTCGGCGGCCCACTGCGCGATCGCCTTCCAGGTGAACAGCGCGACGGGGGTGTGGTCCCGGTGGTCCGAGCAGCCCGGCTGGTCGTTGTCCTTGGGGCGCAGCGCGTCGTGGACCTGGAAGTCGGGGTCGGGGTCGAGGGTGTGGATCAGGGTGGGCCGGTAGCGGTCCATGATCTCGGCGAGCACGTCGACCAGCGTCTGGTGGACGTACGAGCTGGGGTGCGCCACCGGGGAGCCCTCGGCGAGCAGCGTCCGCATGACCGTGCCGGGGGTGTCCCACAGGTCGGGCATGCGCAGCTGGCCCTCGGACAGCATGGCGATGTTGAGGAAGATCAGCCGCACTCTGCGGGCGCCGTTGGCGAGCACGTTCGACTCCGCCTTGACGCCGCCGGGCAGGTTCAGCACCGACCGCTGCCACGGCGTGAACTGGTTCAGCCCGAGCATCTGCGCGTACGCCTGGCGCAGCCCCTGGTGGCGGGCGGCGGAGTACGCGGCCTTGTCCGGCGGCGGCAGCGGCCGCCCGGCCACCTTGTTGAGGCCCAGCGCCTCGCCCGCCGTGACGTACACGCTCACCACGGGGACCCCGGAGCGCAGCACGTGCTCGTTGTCGGGGTTCATGAAGTACAGGTCGTCATCGGGGTGCGCCATGACCTGGAGCAGGGTGCCCCGCTTGTCCCCGACCGCCGGGGTGAACGGCTCGGCGGCCCCCGGGCTGCTGGTCGTCCGGGCCGGGGCGGCGGGGGCGGCGGAAGCCCCGGGACGGCTGCTGCACCCGGTGGCAGCGGCGGCGGTGAGGGCCGCCACCGCGGCCAGTGCCTGCCTGCGTGTCGCGCGCGCGGGCAGAGTCCATCGACTGTTCAATTTGGTGACCCTGTCACTTGTGCAGCGCGAAATATCCGGGCTGCTTCCACGTGATAGGGGACGGCTGATGATCTTGGATGGTTGTCCGATGACCGGGAGGTGTCGGTCACACTCCGGACGCGCCCCTAGGTCACCGAGGGACCGCCGAGGTATCGCCCGGCCTTGGTGTAGGGCCAGGCGTTGGCGACGCAGCCCTTCAGCCCGTCTATCTGCTGCATCATCGCCGGGGCGGGCTTGCCCTTGCCGGGGCAGGTCTCATGGCCGTGGCCGATGCGGTGGCCCACCTCGTGGTTGATGATCAGCGCCCGGTATTCGCCGATCGGGCCGTCGAACTCGGGGGAACCGGTGTTCCAGCGCGTGAGGTTGACCATGACCTGCGTTCCGGCGGCGCAGTTGACCTTGCCGCGGGTCTTCAGCCCGGCCTGCCCGCAGATGTCGTCGACCGTGTCCGGGGTGGCGATCTTCACCTCGAAGTCGTAGGTGCCGTCGGCGACCAGCTGGAAGGAGTGCTTCTGGTCCCGGGTCCAGCCGCGCTGGTCCGCGAGGACCGCGGATATCTCGGCCGCGGCCTTCTTCGGGTCGACGCCCGTGCCCTCCTCCACCTGGACCTTGAACCGCCGTACGTCGGCGCCGTCGCCGATGACCTCGCCGGACGCCTTCGCGGTGATGAAGGTGCCGGTCCCGGCCGTGGGCGCGGCGGGGCGTGTGGGCGCGGCGTCGCGGGAGGACCGGGAGGGCGGCGCCGACGGGGCCGACGGCGCCGTGGTGGGGGACTGGCTCGCCACCGGGGAATCGGCGGCGGAGTCCGAGGGGGTCGACCGCGCGCCGCCGCCGTCCGCCGGTAACAGGACGTACGCCGCCAGCAGGGCTCCGGCCGTCACCGCCGCGCCGGTCAGCAGCGGCACCACCGGCGACCGGCGGCGCCTCCGGCGCCGGGAGCGGCGGTGCGAGGGCCGGGCGGACGGTGCGGCGGACTGCTCGGCGGACGGTTCGGTGACGGTCATGGGTGGGGGTGCTCCAGGGGGTGGGGGCGGTACGGAGTGTCGGTCGCGGCTCGGGAGAGGCGCGCGGCTCAGGAGAAGCGGGCCGAGGAGAGCGCGGCCTTGACGCGCGCGACGAGGGCGGAGTCCGGGGAGGCGAGGCAGGCGTACGCGGCGATCGTGCTGTCGGGGTGGCCGGGCAGCGGCTGCCGGCGCTTGAGGAACGCCGTGCCGCCCAGCTCCCGGCAGACCGGGCTGGGGAGCGACCGCTCGACGGGCCGGTCCCGCTCGGGCCGGTCGTAGGACTCCCGGCGCCACAGCAGCAGGGCGCTGTTCTCCGGGAGCCGGGTCACCGGAAGGCACAGCTCAGGGCCGTAGCGGGCGTCCTGGAGGGGTTCGCCGCACGAGCCGTCCGTGGTGCTCGGGGGAGCGATCGACGCGGTGCTCTGCGGCGCCCTCGACGCCATGCCCGGGGTCGAGCCCGGGGTTTGGCCCGCCGCCGTACTCGACGTCTCGTGCGCCGCCGGGCCCGCCAGGACGTACGTCTCGCTCGCGGGCGCGTCCGTGCCTTCCGCGCCGTCAGCTCCGTCAGCGCCGTCAACGCGGTGCGGCACCGCCACCCGCCAGTCGTCGGGTACGGACACCCGCAGGCCCAGGTCGCCCGAGACGTCCGGCAGCTTCAGCACCTTCCGGGGCGTCGCGGTCCGGTCCGGTCCCGGCGTCGTGGCCGGGGTGGTGGAGCCGGGCTCGGCGGAGCGGCCGTCGCGCAGGGCGGTGGCCAGCGACACCGCCCCCGCGATCAGCGCGACCACCATGGGGGCGGCCACGACGGCGGTACGCCGCCTGCGGGCCCGCGCCACCCGGTGCCGTACCCGCTCCATGCGGTCCTCCGGCGCCGTCAGCGGCGGGGTACCGGCGTCCGCGAGCCGCCGCAGCCCGGCCGCGGTACGGGCCAGCTCCTCGGTGCCGTACCCGCCGGGGATGTCCTTCGTCGCCATGGTCCTCACCTCACTTCGGCGCGGCGCGGCCGCGGACCGGCTCCGGGGCGGGCACGAGCCCGGGATCGAGCCCGGGTAATCGGGCGCGCAGTGTGTTCAGGGCCTTCGACGCCTGGCTCTTGACCGTGCCGGTGGAGCAGCCCAGCACCGTGGCGGTCTGCTCCACGCTCAGATCCTCCAGATAGCGCAGGACGACGACCTCGCGCTGGCGCCGGGGCAGCAGCCGCAGCAGCCCGATCAGCGTCCGCGCCTGGTCGACCTCGCCGACCTGGCCGTACGGACCCGCCGGGCCGCCCCGCGAGGACGGCTCGGGCAGCTCGGAGTGGGGCACCTCGCGCCGCCAGTGCCGCCGCCACCAGGACGCGTGCAGATGGACCAGGGTGCGGCGGACGTACGCCTCGGGGTTCTCCTCGGCGATGCGTCCCCACTTCGGCCAGACCCGGGCCAGGGCGCTCTGCAGCAGATCCTCGGCCAGGTGCCGGTCGCCGGTCAGGAACCAGGCGGAACGCAGCAGCCGTGGCCCGCAGGCGGCGACGAACTCCTCGAACTCGGTCCAGTCGCCGCCCGCCATGCCGCCCTCGCGTGATTCGAAGCCGATCCTTCGTGTGATCCACGCACGCCGGAACGCGTTGGGGGCGAGGGCTGGTTGCCCACTGTGCGTCACATCACAAGAGGCGACGGGGTCGAGACGTTTGGCGGCCTCAGTGGGCGAGCAGCGCCCCGAGCACCGCGAGCCAGCAGAAGGACACCAGTACCGGCAGCAGCACCATGATCGCTCCGGTGGGTGACACCTTCAGATAGGCCGATCCGGGGTCGCTGGTGCGGCGGTTCACGATCCGCTCGCCGCCGTGCCAGGCCATGTACTCCTCGAGCTCTATCACCGCTTCCTTACGCGCCAGCAGGTACTGACGGCCGAAGCGCAGCATCTGCGAGAAGCCCAGCGACACCCCGAAGCCGATGACCGAGATGATCGCCGCCAGTACCGTGCCCAGGCTGCCGCCCGCGCCCTCCTTACTGAGGAAGAAGGCGGTGGCGGCCGCGAGGCCCGCGGTGATGTAGAAGAAGTTGTTGAGCTTCTGCCAGTTCAGGTTGTCCTCGTGCTTGTAGAGGTCCACCGCGATCTGGTATTGCGCGTGCAGGATCGCCTCGCGCGGTTTGCGCCAGACCCACACCACCCGCGGCAGCCCGTCCGGCGGGGTCATCCGGGTCAGCTCCTGGAAGCCGAGCTTGTGGTGGAAGTGCGCGGACGGGTCGTTGGGCGGATCGTTGACCACCGCGGCGATCACAGGGCTTTCGTGCCACTGGTCGAGCACGTGGTAGTAGAGCATCGAGGCGACCCCGGACCGCGCCGCCTCGCGGGCCACGCAGATCTGCTTGATCACCAGGAAGCTGCCCAGCGCCGTCTTGATCCGGCGGTTCAGCCATTCGTCCGGCTCGACCTGGTCGGAGCTGTATGCCATCAGGAATGCCAGCACCTGGCCGCCCTTGACCGCCACATAGAAGTGCTCGGCGGTCGCCAGCCGGGAGCGGTAGTCCGCCTCGGTGTACGCCGAGACCAGGAAGCCGCCCTCCGTCGACCCCCGGATACCGCCCGGCCCGTTCAGGCTCCGTGACTCGGCGAGGCGGGCGATCTGCTCCGCGTGCTCCTCGCCCGCCCGTAAGATCTCGACCCGTAACGGCACAGCCATTCCGATACCCCCCCTTCCCGGCGCGCCGAAGGTACCGTGACCACGGTCCGTCGCACCACCGTGCGAGCGAGGATTCGCCGATGTGGGTGTGGGGTACGCTCCAGGGCCGATTCGCGGTGGCTGGGTTCCGTATGGCAGACTGTCCGGGTTGCTCGGTTGAGTGCCAATGCTGCGCGCCTCCCGCCGGGAGGACTGGAAGCGAGTCCCGCAGTACTCGTCGCCCCTGATCAGGGGCGGAAGTACGGGAATCTTCCGGGAAGTGTCAGCGGGGCCCCAGCCAGGCGCCCGGTGGGTGACTCTCTCCCCCAGCCAACCCCCTTCACCAGGGATCTCTTCTGTGGAGATTTACGAGAAGGGGCGCGACACGCCCGACCGCGTGGGTCGGGGTGGGGTGGGAGGGCCGCGAACGCCACCGGGTCCCAGAGCGTTACGAGAGACAGGACTACGAAGTAGCCATGGCGGGACAGAAGATCCGCATCCGGCTCAAGGCCTACGACCACGAGGTCATCGACTCCTCGGCGAAGAAGATCGTCGAGACGGTGACCCGCACTGGTGCGTCGGTCGCGGGCCCGGTGCCGCTGCCCACAGAGAAGAACGTGTACTGCGTCATCAAGTCGCCGCACAAGTACAAGGACGCGCGCGAGCACTTCGAGATGCGTACGCACAAGCGCCTCATCGACATCCTCGACCCCACGCCGAAGACCGTCGACTCGCTCATGCGTCTCGACCTGCCGGCGGGCGTCGACATCGAGATCAAGCTCTGAGGTGACGCGCGAGATGGCTAAGCAGATCAAGGGCGTCCTGGGCGAGAAGCTCGGCATGACGCAGGTGTGGGACGAGAACAACCGTGTTGTTCCGGTCACCGTCGTCAAGGCCGGCCCCTGCGTCGTGACCCAGGTCCGTACCGATGACGCGGACGGCTACGACGCCGTCCAGATCGCCTTCGGCGAGATCGACCCGCGCAAGGTGAACAAGCCCCTCAAGGGCCACTTCGCCAAGGCCGACGTCACCCCGCGCCGCCACCTGGTGGAGCTGCGTACCGCTGACGCCAGCGAGTACACGCTCGGCCAGGAGGTCACCGCCGAGGCGTTCGAGTCCGGTGTCAAGGTCGACGTGACCGGCACCAGCAAGGGCAAGGGCACCGCCGGTGTCATGAAGCGCCACGGCTTCGGTGGCCTCGGCGCCGGCCACGGCACCCAGCGCAAGCACCGCTCGCCGGGCTCGATCGGTGGCTGCGCCACCCCGGGCCGCGTGTTCAAGGGCCTGCGCATGGCCGGCCGCATGGGCAACGAGCGGGTCACCACCCAGAACCTGACCGTCCATGCCGTTGACGCGGAGAAGGGCCTGCTCCTGATCAAGGGAGCGGTTCCTGGTCCGAACGGCGGCCTCGTCCTGGTCCGTACCGCGGCCAAGGGGGCCTGAGGTAACCGATGAGCACCATTGACATCCTTTCGCCGGCAGGCGACAAGGCCGGGAACGTCGAACTCCCCACGGAGATCTTCGACGCGCAGGTCAGCGTTCCGCTGATCCACCAGGTCGTCGTCGCACAGCTGGCCGCTGCCCGTCAGGGCACGCACAAGACCAAGACGCGCGGCGAGGTCCGCGGCGGTGGCAAGAAGCCGTACCGCCAGAAGGGCACCGGTCGTGCCCGTCAGGGCTCGACCCGCGCGCCGCAGTTCGCCGGCGGTGGCGTCGTGCACGGTCCCGTGCCGCGTGACTACAGCCAGCGCACCCCGAAGAAGATGAAGGCCGCCGCCCTGCGCGGTGCCCTCTCGGACCGGGCGCGCCACAACCGCGTTCACGTCGTGACCGGCGTGGTCGAGGGCGACGTCTCCACCAAGGCCGCCAAGGCCCTGCTGGGCAAGATCAGCGAGCGCAAGCACGTGCTCCTGGTCGCCGAGCGGAGCGACGAGGCCGCGTGGCTGTCCGCCCGCAACCTGCCCCAGGTGCACATCCTGGAGCCGGGCCAGCTGAACACGTACGACGTGCTCGTCTCCGATGACGTGGTCTTCACCAAGGCCGCCTTCGAGTCCTTCGTGGCTGGTCCCAAGGCCGCTGAGAAGACCGAAGGGAGCGCCGCCTGATGAGTGAGGCGACCGCTGTCACCAGCAAGACCTTCACCGACCCCCGCGACGTTCTCGTCAAGCCGGTGGTGTCGGAGAAGAGCTACGCGCTGCTGGACGAGAACAAGTACACGTTCATCGTCGACCCGCGCGCGAACAAGACCCAGATCAAGCAGGCCGTCGAGGCGGTCTTCTCGGTCAAGGTCACCGGGGTCAACACGATCAACCGGCAGGGCAAGCGCAAGCGCACCCGCACCGGTTACGGCAAGCGCAAGGACACCAAGCGCGCCATCGTGACCCTTGCCGAGGGCGACCGTATCGACATCTTCGGCGGCCCGACCTCCTGACGGAGGTCGGAATCGTCCAGAAGTCCGGAATATTCCGAGGACTGAGAAATGGGTATCCGCAAGTACAAGCCGACGACCCCGGGCCGTCGTGGCTCCAGCGTCGCCGACTTCGTCGAGATCACGCGGTCCACGCCGGAGAAGTCGCTGGTCCGCCCGCTGCACAGCAAGGGTGGTCGTAACAACGCCGGCCGCATCACGGTCCGCCACCAGGGTGGCGGTCACAAGCGTGCGTACCGCGTGATCGACTTCCGCCGTCACGACAAGGACGGCGTCCCGGCGAAGGTCGCGCACATCGAGTACGACCCCAACCGCACCGCGCGCATCGCGCTGCTGCACTACGCGGACGGCGAGAAGCGCTACATCCTCGCGCCGCGTGGCCTGAAGCAGGGCGACCGGATTGAGAACGGCCCCGGCGCCGACATCAAGCCCGGCAACAACCTGTCGCTGCGCAACATCCCGGTCGGTACCACGCTCCACGCGATCGAGCTGCGGCCCGGTGGCGGCGCGAAGTTCGCCCGCTCCGCCGGTGCCTCCGTGCAGCTGCTGGCGAAGGAGGGCTCGATGGCCCACCTTCGTATGCCGTCCGGTGAGATCCGCCTGGTCGACGTCCGCTGCCGCGCCACCGTTGGCGAGGTCGGCAACGCCGAGCAGTCGAACATCAACTGGGGCAAGGCCGGCCGCATGCGCTGGAAGGGCGTCCGCCCGACCGTTCGTGGTGTGGTCATGAACCCCGTCGACCACCCGCACGGTGGTGGTGAGGGCAAGACCTCCGGTGGTCGCCACCCGGTCTCGCCGTGGGGTCAGAAGGAGGGCCGTACACGCTCGCCGAAGAAGGCCAGCAACAAGTACATCGTCCGCCGCCGCAAGACGAACAAGAAGCGCTAGGAGCGGGTTTAGATGCCGCGTAGTCTCAAGAAGGGGCCCTTCGTCGACGGCCACCTCATCAAGAAGGTGGATGTTCAGAACGAAGCCGGCACCAAGAACGTCATCAAGACCTGGTCCCGCCGCTCGATGATCGTCCCGGCGATGCTCGGCCACACGATCGCGGTGCACGACGGCCGTAAGCACGTCCCGGTGTTCGTCTCCGAGTCGATGGTCGGCCACAAGCTCGGCGAGTTCGCGCCGACCCGCACCTTCCGCGGCCACGAGAAGGACGACCGCAAGTCGCGTCGTCGCTGATCGGCGGAAATGACTCATGACTGACACCGAAGGGACAACCATGGAAGCCAGGGCCCAGGCGCGGTACATCCGCGTCACGCCCATGAAGGCCCGCCGCGTGGTGGACCTCATTCGTGGCATGGGCGCCACGGAGGCTCAGGCGGTCCTGCGTTTCGCCCCGCAGGCCGCGAGCGTGCCCGTCGGCAAGGTGCTTGACAGCGCCATCGCCAACGCCGCGCACAACTACGACCACACCGACGCCGACAGCCTCGTCATCTCCGAGGCCTATGTCGACGAGGGCCCGACCCTGAAGCGTTTCCGTCCGCGCGCCCAGGGCCGCGCCTACCGGATCCGCAAGCGGACCAGCCACATCACCGTGGTCGTCAGCAGCAAGGAAGGAACCCGGTAATGGGCCAGAAGGTTAACCCGCACGGGTTCCGGCTCGGCATCACCACGGACTTCAAGTCCCGGTGGTACGCCGACAAGCTGTACAAGGACTACGTCAAGGAAGACGTCGCCATCCGCCGGATGATGACGAAGGGCATGGAGCGCGCCGGTATCTCCAAGGTGGAGATCGAGCGCACCCGTGACCGCGTCCGCGTCGACATCCACACCGCCCGGCCGGGCATCGTCATCGGCCGTCGCGGCGCGGAGGCCGACCGTATCCGCGGCGAGCTGGAGAAGCTCACCGGCAAGCAGGTGCAGCTCAACATCCTCGAGGTCAAGAACCCCGAGGTGGACGCTCAGCTGGTGGCCCAGGCCGTCGCCGAGCAGCTGTCCTCCCGCGTCTCCTTCCGTCGCGCCATGCGTAAGAGCATGCAGTCGACGATGAAGGCCGGTGCCAAGGGCATCAAGATCCAGTGTGGTGGCCGTCTCGGCGGCGCCGAGATGTCCCGCTCGGAGTTCTACCGCGAGGGCCGCGTGCCCCTGCACACGCTCCGCGCGAACGTCGACTACGGCTTCTTCGAGGCCAAGACCACCTTCGGCCGCATCGGCGTCAAGGTGTGGATCTACAAGGGCGACGTCAAGAACATCGCCGAGGTCCGCGCCGAGAACGCCGCCGCCCGCGCCGGCAACCGCCCGTCGCGTGGTGGCAGCGACCGCCCGCAGCGCCGTGGTGGCGAGCGCGGTGGCCGTGGCCGTAAGCCGCAGCAGCAGAACGCCGCCGCCGAGGCCCCCAAGGCCGAGGCCGCTGCCGCTGCTCCGGCTGCTGAGGCCGCGTCTTCTACAAGCAGCGGAACGGAGGCCTGACCGACATGCTGATCCCTCGCAGGGTCAAGCACCGCAAGCAGCACCACCCCAAGCGGTCCGGCATGGCCAAGGGTGGCACGGAGCTGGCGTTCGGCGAGTACGGCATCCAGGCCGTCACCCCGGCGTACGTCACGAACCGTCAGATCGAGGCCGCTCGTATCGCGATGACCCGCCACATCAAGCGTGGCGGCAAGGTCTGGATCAACATCTACCCGGACCGTCCGCTGACGAAGAAGCCCGCCGAGACCCGCATGGGTTCCGGTAAGGGTTCGCCGGAGTGGTGGGTCGCGAACGTCAAGCCCGGTCGGGTGATGTTCGAGCTGTCCTACCCGAACGAGAAGACTGCGCGTGAGGCGCTCACCCGCGCTGCTCACAAGCTCCCGATGAAGTGCCGGATCGTGCGGCGCGAGGCAGGTGAGTCGTGATGGCGGCCGGTACCAAGGCGTCCGAGCTGCGTGAGCTGAACAACGAGGACCTCGTTGGCAAGCTGCGTGAGGCCAAGGAAGAGCTGTTCAACCTCCGCTTCCAGGCGGCGACCGGACAGCTCGAGAACCACGGCCGGCTGAAGGCCGTCCGCAAGGACATCGCCCGGATCTACACCCTGATGCGTGAGCGCGAGCTCGGCATCGAGACGGTGGAGAGCGCCTGATGAGCGAGACGAATGTGACTGAGAACGCACCGCAGAGCCGTGGCTTCCGCAAGACCCGTGAGGGTCTGGTCGTCAGCGACAAGATGGACAAGACCGTCGTCGTCGCCGTTGAGGACCGCGTCAAGCACGCGCTGTACGGCAAGGTCATCCGCCGTACGAACAAGCTCAAGGCGCACGACGAGCAGAACGCCGCGGGTGTCGGCGACCGCGTTCTCCTGATGGAGACCCGGCCGCTGTCCGCGACCAAGCGCTGGCGCGTCGTCGAGATCCTCGAGAAGGCCAAGTAAATCCCTGAGGGCATTAGCTCTCAGGTCAGTTCCGCCAGGCTCGGCAGGGGCCCGATATATCGAGCCCCTGCCGGGAACCGGCAGACGATCAGGAGATAGACGTGATCCAGCAGGAGTCGCGACTGCGCGTCGCCGACAACACTGGTGCGAAGGAGATCCTTTGCATCCGTGTTCTCGGTGGCTCCGGTCGCCGCTACGCGGGCATCGGTGACGTCATCGTCGCCACCGTGAAGGACGCGATCCCCGGTGGCAACGTGAAGAAGGGTGACGTCATCAAGGCGGTCATCGTGCGCACCGTCAAGGAGCGCCGCCGCCCGGACGGTTCGTACATCCGCTTCGACGAGAACGCGGCCGTCATCCTCAAGAACGATGGCGACCCCCGCGGCACCCGTATCTTCGGCCCGGTGGGCCGTGAGCTGCGCGAGAAGAAGTTCATGAAGATCATCTCGCTCGCGCCGGAGGTGCTGTAACCGATGAAGATCAAGAAGGGCGACCTGGTCCAGGTCATCACCGGTAAGGACAGGGGCAAGCAGGGCAAGGTCATCGCGGCCTTCCCCCGTGAGGACCGCGTCCTGGTCGAGGGTGTCAACCGGGTCAAGAAGCACACCAAGGCCGGACAGACCGCTCGTGGTTCGAAGACCGGCGGCATTGTGACGACCGAGGCCCCGATCCACGTGAGCAACGTTCAGCTCGTGGTGGAGAAGGACGGCAACAAGGTCGTCACCCGCGTCGGGTTCCGCTTCGACGACGACGGCAACAAGATCCGCGTTGCCAAGCGGACCGGTGAGGACATCTGATGACTGCCACCACCACTGCACCGCGTCTCAAGACGCGCTACCGGGAAGAGATCCAGGGCAAGCTGCAGGAGCAGTTCTCCATCGAGAACGTCATGCAGATCCCCGGCCTCACCAAGGTCGTGGTCAACATGGGTGTGGGCGACGCCGCCCGCGACTCCAAGCTGATCGAGGGCGCCATCCGCGACCTCACCACGATCACCGGCCAGAAGCCGGCCGTCACGAAGGCCCGTAAGTCCATCGCGCAGTTCAAGCTGCGCGAGGGCCAGCCGATCGGTGCCCACGTCACCCTCCGGGGCGACCGCATGTGGGAGTTCCTGGACCGTCTGGTGTCGCTCGCGCTCCCGCGCATCCGCGACTTCCGTGGTCTGTCGCCGAAGCAGTTCGACGGCCGTGGGAACTACACCTTCGGTCTCACGGAGCAGGTCATGTTCCACGAGATCGACCAGGACAAGATCGACCGCGTCCGGGGTATGGACATCACCGTGGTGACCACGGCGACCACCGACGAAGAGGGCCGTGCCCTGCTGCGTCACCTCGGCTTCCCGTTCAAGGAGGCGTGAGCCGTGGCGAAGAAGGCTCTCATTGCCAAGGCCGCCCGCAAGCCCAAGTTCGGCGTGCGTGGCTACACGCGCTGCCAGCGCTGCGGTCGTCCGCACTCCGTGTACCGCAAGTTCGGCCTGTGCCGCGTGTGCCTTCGTGAGATGGCTCACCGTGGCGAGCTGCCGGGCGTGACCAAGAGCTCCTGGTAACCCGCCCACTCGGGCTGGTTCCGGAGGCTCTCGGTAAGCAATGGATGGCGAGGCCCGCCCGCTCACTCCCGTAGAGTGGAAGGGTTGGGCGCTCGCCGCCCAGAATTGTCTTACTACGCCGAAGGTCCCCGCGCCACACCCGTGCCCACCGAGAGTGGGTGAGAGGGATGGTGCACATAGGAAACCCCGGCGAGAGAGGCCGAAGGCCAAACATGACCATGACCGATCCGATCGCAGACATGCTGACCCGTCTGCGGAACGCGAACTCGGCTTATCACGACGACGTCGTGATGCCCCACAGCAAGATCAAGTCGCACATCGCGGAGATCCTCCAGCAGGAGGGCTACATCACCGGCTGGAAGGTCGAGGACGCCGAGGTCGGCAAGAACCTCACCCTCGAGCTGAAGTTCGGCCCGAACCGTGAGCGCTCGATCGCGGGCATCAAGCGGATCTCGAAGCCGGGCCTGCGGGTCTACGCAAAGTCCACCAACCTGCCGAAGGTGCTCGGCGGCCTGGGCGTGGCGATCATCTCCACGTCGCACGGGCTCCTCACCGACAAGCAGGCCGGCAAGAAGGGCGTGGGTGGGGAAGTCCTCGCCTACGTCTGGTAACCAGGGAACGGAGGAAGCACATGTCGCGTATTGGCAAGCTGCCCATCCAGGTTCCCGCTGGTGTGGACGTCACTATCGATGGCCGCACGGTCGCGGTGAAGGGCCCCAAGGGCTCCCTCTCGCACACCGTCGCCGCGCCCATCGAGGTCGCCAAGGGTGAGGACAACAACCTCGTTGTCACCCGCCCGAACGACGAGCGTCAGAACAAGGCCCTGCACGGCCTGTCCCGCACGCTGGTGGCGAACATGATCACCGGCGTGACCCAGGGCTACAGCAAGGCGCTCGAGATCAGCGGTGTTGGCTACCGCGTCCTGGCGAAGGGCTCCAACCTGGAGTTCTCGCTCGGCTACAGCCACCCGATCCTGGTCGAGGCCCCCGAGGGCATCACCTTCAAGGTGGAGTCCCCGACCAAGCTGAGCGTCGAGGGCATCGACAAGCAGCGGGTCGGCGAGGTCGCCGCGAACATTCGCAAGCTTCGCAAGCCCGACCCCTACAAGGCCAAGGGCGTGAAGTATGCGGGCGAGGTCATCCGCCGCAAGGTCGGAAAGGCTGGTAAGTAAGCCATGACATACGGTGTGAAGATCGCTAAGGGCAACGCCCGCAAGGCCGCTGCCATCAAGCGCCGTCACATCCGCGTCCGCAAGCGGATCTCCGGTACGCCGGAGCGTCCCCGTCTCGTGGTGACGCGGTCCAACCGCCACATGGTGGCCCAGGTCATCGACGACATCGCGGGCCACACGCTCGCCTCGGCGTCGACGCTGGACACCTCCATCCGTGGTGGCGAGAGTGACAAGAGCGACCAGGCCAAGCAGGTCGGCGCGCTGGTGGCCGAGCGGGCGAAGGCCGCGGGTGTCGAGGCCGTCGTGTTCGACCGCGGTGGCAACCAGTACGCCGGGCGCATCGCCGCTCTGGCGGACGCCGCCCGCGAAGCCGGGCTGAAGTTCTAAGCCCCGGTTCCGGAGCTAGCGGACGTAACAGAGAGAGGTAAATCCAATGGCTGGACCCCAGCGTCGCGGTGGCGGCGCCGGTGGCGGCGAGCGGCGGGACCGGAAGGACCGGCGGGACGGCGGCGCAGCTGCCGAGAAGACCGCCTATGTCGAGCGGGTTGTCGCGATCAACCGTGTCGCCAAGGTCGTGAAGGGTGGTCGTCGCTTCAGCTTCACCGCGCTGGTCGTGGTGGGCGATGGTGACGGCACCGTCGGTGTCGGTTACGGCAAGGCCAAGGAGGTGCCGGCCGCGATCGCCAAGGGCGTGGAGGAGGCCAAGAAGCACTTCTTCAAGGTCCCCCGGATCGCCGGCACCATCCCGCACCCGATCCAGGGTGAGGAGGCCGCGGGTGTCGTGCTGCTCAAGCCGGCGTCCCCCGGTACCGGTGTGATCGCCGGTGGCCCGGTGCGCGCCGTTCTGGAGTGCGCGGGCATCCACGACGTGCTGAGCAAGTCGCTCGGCTCGTCGAACCCGATCAACATCGTGCACGCCACGCGGGCCGCTCTGCAGGGCCTTCAGCGGCCCGAGGAGATCGCCGCCCGTCGTGGTCTGCCGCTCGAGGACGTCGCCCCCGCCGCTCTGCTGCGGGCGCGTGCCGGGGTGGGTGTGTGAGCATGGCCCGCCTCAAGATCACGCAGACGAAGTCGTACATCGGCAGCAAGCAGAACCACCGCGACACCCTGCGTTCGCTCGGGCTGAAGAAGCTCGGCGACGTGGTTGTCAAGGAGGACCGCCCCGAGTTCCGCGGCATGGCGACCACCGTGCGGCACCTCGTGACGGTCGAGGAGGTCGACTGACATGGCGGAGAACAACCCGCTGAAGGTCCACAACCTCCGGCCCGCCCCGGGCGCCAAGACCGCCAAGACCCGTGTCGGTCGTGGTGAGGCGTCCAAGGGCAAGACCGCTGGTCGTGGTACCAAGGGCACGAAGGCCCGTTACCAGGTTCCGGAGCGCTTCGAGGGTGGGCAGATGCCCCTCCACATGCGGCTCCCGAAGCTGAAGGGCTTCAAGAACCCCTTCCGCACCGAGTACCAGGTCGTGAACCTGGACAAGCTGACCGCGCTCTACCCGCAGGGTGGCGAGGTCACGGTGGCCGACCTGGTCGCCAAGGGTGCGGTGCGCAAGAACCAGCTCGTCAAGGTGCTGGGCTCCGGCGAGGTCTCCGTGGCGCTGCAGGTGACGGTCGACGCCGTCTCCGGCTCCGCCAAGGAGAAGATCACCGCCGCCGGCGGCACTGTCACCGAGCTCGTCTGAGCAACGTGCGAAACTGGCCGGGGATGCCCCAGATCTGGGGCATCCCCGGTTGGTCGTTCCTAGGGGGGCCCGGTCGCCGGTAAGGTGGCGTGCGCTGTTACCTTCCGTGCGGTACGTCTCCGTACGGGTCCTGGCTGATAAGTATTCGTCGATCCTCAAGACCGTCACCTCTCGCGCAATGAACGCGGGGGGCGCAGGAGGCACCGTGCTCACCGCGTTCGCCCGGGCGTTCAAGACGCCCGACCTGCGCAAGAAGCTGCTGTTCACGCTGGCCATCATCGTGCTCTTCCGGCTCGGGCAACATGTCCCGATCCCGGGCATCGACTATAAGAATGTCCAGACGTGCATGGACTTGGCCAAGGGTCAGCAGGGGCTGTTCGGCCTGGTCAACATGTTCAGTGGTGGCGCACTGCTCCAGATCACCATCTTCGCGCTCGGGATCATGCCGTACATCACGGCGAGCATCATCCTGCAGCTGCTGACCGTGGTGATTCCGCGTCTGGAGGCCCTCAAGAAGGAGGGCCAGACGGGGCAGGCGAAGATCACGCAGTACACCCGTTACCTGACTGTCGCGCTGGCGATCCTCCAGGGCACCGGCCTGGTCGCCACGGCGCGCAGCGGTTCTCTGTTCCAGAGCTGCCCGGTCGGCAATCAGATCGTCCGGGACGATTCGATCTTCACCACCGCCGTGATGGTCATCACGATGACCGCCGGCACCGCGCTGATCATGTGGCTCGGTGAGCTGGTCACCGACCGCGGCATCGGCAACGGCATGTCGATCCTGATGTTCGTCTCGATCGCCGCCGGTTTCCCCAGCGCCATGTGGAGCATCAAGCAGCAGGGCAAGATCATGGGCGGCTGGCTGGAGTTCGGCCTGGTGATCGCCTGTGGTCTGGCCATGGTCGGCCTGGTGGTCTTCGTCGAGCAGGCGCAGCGCCGTATCCCGGTGCAGTACGCCAAGCGGATGATCGGCCGCCGGTCGTACGGCGGCACGTCGACCTACATTCCGATGAAGGTCAACCAGGCGGGCGTGATCCCCGTGATCTTCGCCTCGTCCCTGCTCTACATTCCGGCGCTGATCGTTCAGTTCAGTCAGTCCAAGGCGGGCTGGGCGAACTGGATCTCGCAGAACCTGGTCAAGGGCGACCACCCGATCTACATCACCGCGTACTTCCTGCTGATCGTCTTCTTCGCGTTCTTCTACGTCGCCATCAGCTTCAACCCCGAAGAAGTTGCCGACAACATGAAGAAGTATGGTGGGTTCATCCCGGGTATTCGGGCTGGTCGTCCCACTGCTGAGTATCTGAGCTACGTGCTGAACCGCATCACGTGGCCCGGTGCGCTCTATCTGGGTCTGATCGCCCTGGTGCCCACGGTGGCGCTGGTAACGCTCAATGCCAATCAGAACTTCCCGTTCGGCGGCACGAGCATCCTGATCATCGTGGGTGTCGGCCTGGAGACCGTGAAGCAGATCGAGAGCCAGCTTCAGCAGCGACACTACGAAGGGTTCCTCCGCTGATGCGAATCGTCCTCGTCGGGCCTCCTGGAGCCGGTAAGGGTACGCAAGCGACGTACCTCGCCGCGAACCTGTCGATCCCGCACATCTCCACGGGCGACCTCTTCCGCGCGAACATCAGCCAGGGCACACCGCTCGGCAAGCAGGCGCAGGAGTATATGAGGGCCGGGCAGCTGGTACCGGACGAGGTCACGGTCGGCATGGCCGAGGACCGGATGAGCCAGGAGGACGCCGCGGGCGGCTTCCTGCTCGACGGCTTCCCGCGGAACGTGGCCCAGGCCCAGGCGCTGGACGCCTACCTACGGGACAACGACCTCACCCTGGACGCCGTGCTGGACCTGGAGGTCCCGGAGGACGAGGTGGTCAAGCGGATCGCCGGCCGCCGGACCTGCCGCAACGACAGCGCGCACACCTTCCACGTGGAGTACAAGAAGCCCGAGACCGAGGGCGTGTGCGACGTGTGCGGCGGCGAGCTGTACCAGCGCGAGGACGACAGCGAGGAAACCGTCCGCAAGCGCCTTGAGGTCTACCACCGCGAGACCGAGCCGATCATCGACTACTACAAGGCCAAGGGCCAGGTCGTGACGATCCCGGCGCTCGGCAAGGTATCCGAGGTCACGCAGCGCGCGATGGGCGCTCTGGCCGCCAAGGCGGCCTGACGGCCGCGAGGACCGGAATTCCGGCCGTGGGGGGGGGGGGGGGGGGGGGCCGCCGGCGCGCGGGGGCAGACACTGACAAATAAGAAAAAAAAAAGAGACAGCGCGGTCAGGGCGCGGATTTAGGGA